>NZ_RZTA01000089.1:0-27474 GCF_004023115.1 Mesorhizobium sp. M6A.T.Cr.TU.017.01.1.1 | reverse complement strand
CGCGGCTCTCTTGAATTTCGCAGAGGGCAGATCTAGAAGCGAACTTCTTCGTCGCCAGCGGCGCGCCGCCCTCGTTGGTGAGGCGTATATAGTCGGCGCCCGTCCAAACTGTCAACAACCATTTCAATCTTTCTTGAATTTTTTGCGACAAAAGATTTTCGGTAGCCGACTTCCGCGATGGCATGGGAATAACAAAGCCGACCGCCACGCCGGAGCCCTATTGCCGCCGCATTACGGCTTGACACCAAGGCGAACAAAGCAGGCGTGCGCACCACCCGCGCGGCGCCGCTTATAAGAGACTGTAAGAGAGCCACTAAGAGAGAAGTGTGATTGGGGATTTCGGCCGAGGCCAGGCGCTTCGTTGACTTCGCCCGCCGTGACAGGCAAATGTCATGGCCACAACAAAAGCGACAAGCCGTCCCGCCCGGGGAAGAAGCAGCCTTTCTGGATGCCAGATACGGAAAATGTCATAGCCGAACTCGGCAACGAGCCGCCGCTGATTGCGGACGGTCGCAGTGGCCCGCCCGACCGGCGCGAGGTTTCGGCACGCTGGCTGTCGGGCACCTTTCTGACCGGCGTGACGTCGAGCGTGCTGATGGGCGTGGCGCTGTTCGCGGCTCTTGACGGCCGTCAGCAATTGGCAACGCCGCCCGAGATCGCCGAACTGATCAGCCTTGCAAGAGGCGACGATTCCGGCGAGGTCGCCAAGACCACCAGGCTGGTGGCCCCACGCCAGATCGCCAAGGCCAAGGACCGTCGGCGCATGGAAGTGTCGATGGTGACCAAGGTCGGCGACCGCGACGTCATCCACACCATGCCTTTCGTGCAGATCAAGATGGCGCTTGCCGCCGCGCACACGACCAGCCGCGCCTATCCGCCTTTCAACCCGATGCAGGTGTTTGGCGACGACCGCGACGACAATGCCGGCCAGCCGGCGACCGCCGCCGCCGCCGGCCAGATCTATGGCGCCAAGGTCGAAAGCGAGATGAGCCTGAAGACGGTCGATTTCCCGATCGAGACGGCCGCCTTCGACGAAAAGAGTGACTTGTCCGCCGACGAGGTGGAAAAGGTGGTGCGCGAGGCCGGCACGGGCCTGAGCGACGGCGCCGTGCAGGTTGCATCGCTGCATTATGTCGACCCGCAGCGATTCGGCGATGCGTTCGCCGAGAGCATGGCCGGTTCCTACGACGTCAAGATCGTTCCTGAAAACGTCTCGGTGTCGCTGCGCGCTGCCCCCGATGATCAGGCGCCGGCCTTCGCCGAGGAAATCATCCCTTTCACCCGAGACCGCGACATAGTCGAGGCCTTCGCCGATTCGGGCTATACGGGCGAGGACGCCACCGGCATGGCCGAGGCGATCGCCAAATTGCTGAATGCGACAGCGCTCAAGGCGGGAACCGTGCTGCGCGTCGGGCTCGAGATCCATGGCGACGCCGCCAAGGTCGTTCGCACCGGCATCTACGACCGGACCCAGCATATTGTCACCATCGCGCTCGACGATCACGGCCAATTTGTGCCGGCGCAGGAGCCGGAGCCCAATCCCGAATTGCTGACCGCATTCGACGATTCGCCCGCACCGGTGGTGCGCGGCAATCTGCCGAACGTCTATGATGGCATCTACCGCGCCGCCTACTCCTACGGCATGTCCAAGGCGATGACCAAGCGGCTGATCAAGCTCCTGGCGTCCGGTGTCGATTTCCAATCGCGGCTCAATCCGTCGGATCGCATCGAGGTGCTGTTCTCGCAGCCGGACGGCGACGACCAGGCGTCCGACGAGTCCGAGCTGCTCTATGTCTCGGCGAGCTTCGGCGGCACGACTCGCAATTTCTACCGGTTTCAGATGCAGGACGGCAGCACCGACTATTTCGACGAGGACGGCCGCAGCGCCCAGCAATTCCTGCTGCGCAATCCCCTGCCGGCAGGAAAATTCCGTTCCGGCTTCGGTGCCCGCAGGCATCCGATCCTCGGCTATGTGCGCATGCATACCGGCGTCGATTGGTCAGCCGCCATCGGCACGCCGATCATTGCCGCTGGCAACGGTGTCGTCGAGAAGGCCGGCTGGGCCGGCGGCTATGGCAAGCAGATCATCATCCGCCACGCCAATGGCTACGAGACCTCCTACAATCACCAGAGCGCTTTTGCCAAAGGCATCGCGCCGGGCGTGCGCGTCCGCCAAGGCCAGACCATCGGCTTTCTCGGTCAGACCGGCCTCGCCACCGGTCCGCATCTCCACTACGAGCTGATCGTCAACGGCACCAAGGTCGACCCGATGCGTGTTCGCCTGCCGGTCGGCAAGGTGCTGAAGGGCGACGACCTCGTCGCCTTCAAGCGTGAGCGCGGGCGCATTGATGACCTGCTCAAGCAGGAAGACAGTGATTCGCTGAAGGTCGCGAGCGCCAAGATCGAAGGCTGAGCGACCTTGGAGCCTTTCTGGGCTTCTCAGCTTTGCGGATTCTCAGCTCGACGCGACCAGGGCAGTCGCTCGCCGGAAACAGTCGTCCACGCCACGATCGCTGAGAGCAGGCAAAGCAGCGCGGTCACCAAGGCGACGGCCGCGAACGCTGCGTCGCTGGCGGCAAGCCTTGCTGCATCGAGGTCCGGTGCCAGGCCTGCTGGCGCCGGTTCGCCGAAACCCGGAACGCCGGACGCGGAACCGATGTTCAGCGCTGCCGCATAGACCCAGGCCGCCAGTGATCCCATCGCCGCCACCGCGATCAGGCCGCCAATGCGCGAGACGGCATTGTTGATTCCCGACGCGGCACCCGTATCCTTGTCCTCGACCGCCGTCATGATCGCCGTCGACAGCGGCGACACGACCAGCGCCATGCCGAGCCCCATCAGCGCCATCAGCGGAAACACTCCCCACCAGAAACTGTGGATCCCGGCATAGGCCAGCAAGGCAAGCCCGGCAAAGGCGACAGCGACGACAAGACTGCCGCTGGCGATCGGAAAACGCGGACCGATCCGGTCGGACCACTGGCCGATCGGCCCCGACAACAGCGCGATCAAGACCGACAGCGGCAGGAAGATGAAGCCGACCTCGGCCGCGCTCAGCCCCCATCCGGCGATCAGCAGCATCGGCAGGTAGAACAGATTGGCCGACAGCGCGAAATAGAGGAAGAAGGTCGCCACATTGGCGCCGGCGAAAGCGCCGACCCGAAACAGCGAGAGATCGATCATCGGCTCGCGCTGCCGGCGCTCGAAGACAATGAACACGATGAGCAGCACAGCGCCGGCGGCAATGCTCGGGCCAGACATTTGCCCCTCGCCCTCTGCGCTCATCGAGGTCAAGCCATAGGCAAGCGCCCCGAACGCCAATGTGGCGAGGGCAGCGCCGCCGAGATCGAGGCTGCGCTTTTCCGTCGGAGCGTCGGCCGGGACCTTGGCGAGCAGGAGATAGATCGAGACAAGTCCAAGCGGCAGATTGACCGCGAAGATCACCCGCCAGATGCCGTCGCCGAAGGCCGACAAGACAACGCCGCCCAGCACCGGGCCAAGCGCCGTCGTCAGCGCCGAGGCCGCCGCCCAGATGCCGATCGCCCTGCCGCGCTCCTTCTTCGGATAGGCCTTGGCGATAATGGCGAGGCTGCCCGGCACCATGATGGCGGCACCGATGCCCTGAACGGCGCGGAACGCAATGAGCACTGGCGGGTTCGGCGCCACCGCGCAGGCAAGCGAGGCGGCAATGAACAGCGCGATGCCTGCCACGAAAGCATGCCGCAGGCCAAAGCGGTCGCCGGCAGCGCCGCCGACAAGGATGAGCGCCGAAAGCGTCAGCGCATAGGAGTTGGAAATCCACTGCGCCTCGGCGAAACTGGCGCCGAGGTCGAAGCGGATCGCCGGCGTGGCGATAGCCAGGATCGAACCGTCGATGAAGCCGAGCGCGGAAGCCAGGATCGCCGCGATCAGCACGAACCTGCGCCGCGATTGCGGGCAAAACGTATCGGCCGGGAGCGGCCTGACCAGGGGGACGGCGTCGGCGCCGACTTCGCATGGAGAACGCATGAAGCCTGCTTAGACCTCCTACGCGCCCGCAACAACCGGCCAGAGGCTTGCTGTCGTTGAAACCAGAACAGGATCGAGACCTCTAAGTCGCCCGTCCGCGGTTCCTTGTCGTGCGAAGGATTTGGGATATGGCGCTCAGTCGATGAACTCCACCGTGACGCCCGGCGACACGATTTTGGCCAGCTCGCGTGCGTCCCAATTGGTCAGCCGCACGCAGCCATGGCTTTCGGTCTTGCCGATCTTGGAGGGGTCGGGTGTGCCGTGAATGCCGTAGGTCGGCTTGTCCAGCGCGATCCAGACCGAGCCGACGGGGCCGTTCGGGCCCGGCGGGATGGTCAGTATCTTGTTGTTTTCGCCCTGCTTGAAATTGATGTTCGGGTTGTAGGTGTAGTTCGGGTCGAGAGCGACCCGCGACACCGCATGCGTGCCGGTGGGCGAAGGCGTGTCCGCCGAGCCGATGGTAGCTGGATAGGCCGCGATTAGCTTGCCCGACGCGTCATAGGCGCGGACCTGCTTCTTGCCCTTGTCAGCGATGATGCTTGCCACCGGCTTCGCCACCAGTCTGCCGAAATTGACGACCTTGATGATCGTGCCAGGACGGTTGAAATTGGCTTCCGGATTGAGCGCCTTCAGATAGTTCTCGTCCATGTGGAATCGCTCGGCGAGCGCTTCGGTGACGGAGGTGTAGCTCAGCCGGTCGAGCTGCGCCTTCTGGCTGTAGTCTTCCGGCACCGAGGCGACATAGGGGCCGGCCGCATCTTCGGGCGTGATATTATAGGAGGCGAAGGCATCGCCGCCGGATTGCTCAAGGGCCGCCTGGATGCCGACCACATCGGTGGACCTCAGATTGCTGCCGGTGATCTCGTTATAGGCGGCGAGCGCCTTGTCGACATTGGAGCCGAAGCGTCCGTCGACGACGCCGGGCGAAGCGCCGGCGCGGTCGAGCAGCACTTGCAACGCAGCAACATCCTGGCGCGCACCGAGCGAGAGCGACGGGTCGACCGCCGTTTCGCCGCCGATCTTTGGCGGCAGCGCCGCCTGGTCGCCCGGCGCCGTCGGCTCGACTGGCTCGATCGAAGCCTCGTTGAGTGGCTGGCGCTTGACGGTGCGCGGCTTTGCCGGCTGCGGCGCTTCCGGATAATTATTGCCATAGCTGCCGTCATCCCGCGGGGCTTCGGGAAAAGCTTCCATCGAATTGTCGCTATAGGGATCGTATTCATCGACCGGCGGCACGACGATCAGGCCTTCCTCTTCCAATTGCCTGCGGCGCAGACGCGCCGTGTCTTCCGGATCGTCGAGATAATAGCGGTCGTCCTCGACCGGTCCGAGATTGCGCAAGCGCTCTTGGCGCAGCGCACGGCGATCGAACCTGGTCTGCGGTGGCTGGATGGCGAGGACCTTGCCGGTTTCCGCATCGACGATGACGCGGTTTCCCCTGGCGTCATAATAGACGTCGAAATCACCGTTCTGGGCGACCAGCACACCACCGGCATCGGCCGCACGGGCAGATCGCGGCGCGATGTCTTCCGTCGGCGCGGCCATTGCGCTCGAAGAGAGCAGCCCGGCGGCGAGCGCCGAAAGGGTGAAGATCGTGCGGAACATGTTGGCCAAATTCTCCGGTCCGTAATTGCCGCCGCCCGGCGTTGTCTCTTTAGAGCGCCGCGCGTCCTTCCGGACCCGCAAAGGGCGCTCTAACACTTTAATCTCCGCATCGCGCTTTTTTGAAAATCGAATTGGATTTTCGGGCCGACGCGATCGATCAACCCCTTCGCCAGCAAATCAGTTGGCGACCATAAGGTTCCAACATGAACCGGGCATGAAGATGGCGGATTTCTGGCGGTCTGGAGTTAGAACACTAGCTGGCGGCGAGCCCCAATTCCTTGCGCGCCTGTTTGGTCAGCTTGAGGACGACAAGGCGATGGCTTTCGCACAGATAGTCCTTCAGCGCGTCATCGTCCATGCTTTGGCTTGTCTGGCGCTGGATCCATTTCATGCCGCGTGACGCGAGATAGGGCGCGGGCCGAAGGCCCGGCTGTTCCTTCAAGATGTCATAGGCGATGTCGGAGCATTTGAAGGTGACGAACGGCTCCTTCCCCTCGCTCCAACCGCCGATCGCAAAGACCTTGGCTCCGACCTTCCAGACATGGGCGCCGCCCCACTGGACGACATGGCTCGTTGCAGGCAACGAGGCGCAGAAGCTGTTGTAGTCATCCAGCGTCATCTGCGCCCCCGCCATTTATGCAAGCCGACTCGAAGTCAGGCCGCCGCCTCGGTCGCCACGACCGTCGGCTTCGACCGGAAATTCAACCGGTCGGAACCGGCGGTGACCTTGACGGTCGAGCCGTCGAGGATGTCGCCGAGCAGGATCTTTTCCGCCAGCGGGTCCTGCAACTCCTTCTGCATCACCCGCTTCAGCGGCCGCGCGCCATAGGCCGGATCGTAGCCCTTGGCCGCCAGCCAATCGACCGCCTCCTGGTCCAGCGAAAGCGTGATCTTGCGATCGACAAGCAGGTTTTCCAGCCGCTTGAGCTGGATCTCGACGATGCGGCCCATATCCTGCCGGCGCAGCCGGTGGAACAGGATCACCTCGTCGACGCGGTTGAGGAACTCCGGCCGGAACGACGCCCTGACGACGCTCATCACCTCGTCGCGCACGACATCGACGTCCTGGTTCTCGCCGAGATTGACCAGATATTCGGCGCCGAGGTTCGACGTCATGATGATCAGCGTGTTGCGGAAATCGACCGTGCGGCCCTGCCCGTCGGTCAGCCGGCCGTCATCGAGCACCTGCAGCAGCACGTTGAACACGTCGGGATGCGCCTTCTCGATCTCGTCGAACAGCACGACCTGGTAGGGCCGGCGCCGCACCGCTTCGGTCAGCGCGCCGCCTTCCTCGTAGCCGACATAGCCGGGAGGCGCGCCGATCAGCCGGGCGACCGAGTGCTTCTCCATGAATTCCGACATGTCGATACGCACCATCGCGCTCTCGTCGTCGAACAGGAAGCTGGCGAGCGCCTTGGTCAGCTCGGTCTTGCCGACGCCCGTCGGTCCGAGAAACATGAACGAGCCGATCGGCCGGTTCGGGTCCTGCAGGCCGGCGCGGGCACGGCGCACGGCTTTCGACACGGCCTGCACCGCTTCGCCCTGGCCGACGACTCGCTTGCCGATCTCATCTTCCATGCGCAACAGCTTGTCGCGCTCGCCCTGCAGCATCTTGTCGACCGGAATGCCGGTCCAGCGCGACACGATATGGGCGACATGATCGGGAGTGACCACTTCCTCGACCATGCCGACCTTGCCGTCTTGCGCCTCGGCCTGCGTCAGCTTCTTCTCGAGTTCCGGGATCTTGCCATAGGCCAGCTCGCCGGCGCGCTGGAATTCACCCTTGCGCTGGGCAATGGCGAGCTCGTTGCGTGCCTCGTCGAGCTGTTTCTTCAGGTCGGCGGCGAGCCCGAGCTTCTGCTTCTCGGCCTGCCACTTGGAGGTCAGTTCGGTCGATTCCTCCTCCAGGGCGGAAAGATCCTTTTCGAGGCGGGCAAGCCGATCCTTCGACGCGTCGTCCTTCTCGACTTTCAACGCCTCACGCTCGATCTTGAGCTGCATGATACGGCGGTCGATCTCGTCCAGCGCTTCGGGCTTCGAATCGACCTGCATCCGGAGCCGCGACGCGGCCTCGTCGACAAGGTCGATCGCCTTGTCCGGCAGAAATCGGTCGGCGATATAGCGGTTGGACAGCGACGCTGCCGCGACCAGCGCCGAATCCGAGATGCGCACCTTGTGGTGCTGCTCGTATTTTTCCTTCAGGCCGCGCAGAATGGAGACGGTGTCTTCGACGGTCGGCTCATTGACGAAGACCGGCTGGAAGCGGCGGGCAAGGGCCGCGTCCTTCTCGACATGCTTCCGGTACTCATCGAGCGTCGTCGCGCCGACGCAATGCAGTTCGCCGCGTGCCAGCGCCGGCTTCAACAGGTTCGACGCATCCATGGCGCCATCCGCCTTGCCGGCACCGACCAGCGTGTGCATCTCATCGATAAACAGGATGATGCCGCCAGCGGCAGCGGTGACTTCCGAAAGCACCGCCTTCAGCCGCTCCTCGAATTCGCCGCGATATTTTGCACCGGCGATCAACGACCCCATGTCGAGCGCCATCAACTGCTTGTCCTTGAGCGATTCCGGCACGTCGCCATTGACGATGCGCAACGCCAGCCCTTCGGCGATCGCCGTCTTGCCGACGCCGGGTTCACCGATCAGCACCGGATTGTTCTTGGTGCGGCGCGACAGCACCTGGATGGTGCGGCGGATCTCGTCGTCGCGGCCGATGACGGGGTCGAGCTTGCCGGCGCGGCCGTCGGCGGTGAGGTCGCGCGCGTACTTCTTCAGCGCATCATATCCCTGCTCGGCGCTCGCCGAGTCGGCGGTGCGGCCCTTGCGGACCTCGTTGATCACCTGGTTCAGCGCCTGTGGGGTCACGCCGGCTTTGGTCAGGATATCGGCGGTCTTGGCGGATTTCTCGACCGCCAGCGCCGTCAGCAGCCGCTCAACCGTGACGAAACTGTCGCCGGCCTTCTTGGCCAGTTCCTCGGCGGTCGAGAACACTTTGGCCAGCGGCTGCGCCAGATAAAGCTGGCCGTTGCCGCCTTCCACCTTGGGCATTGCCTCAAGTGCTGTCTCGACGCCAAGCTTGGCGTCGCGAACGCTGCCGCCGGCGCGCTCGATCAACGACGCGGCCAAGCCCTCGTCGTCGTCGACGAGCACTTTCAATATATGTTCGGGGGTGAACTGCTGGTGGTTGCGCGAGAGCGCCATTGTTTGCGCAGACTGGATGAAGCCGCGCACGCGCTCGGAGTATTTTTCAAGATTCATATCTGTCTCCTTCCGTCACCGGCCCGCTTTGCGGCACCGGATCAGATTGCGGTGACGGACCCGCCCGTTCGAGCCGGGTCCTGTTCACGCGAGATATGGTGCGCAAGCCACGGCCCCTCAAGACGTCCGGTAATGGCGAACGCATAATATTCCACGGGCGCACAAACAAAAACGGCGGAGATTCTCTCCGCCGCCCAAGAATGCCTGAAAGCCTTGCTCGATCAGTTGTTGACGTCGACGATGGCGGGCTCGCCACCGGCGTCTTCCGCCGGCGCTGCATTCCCATTATCGGCGCCAGCATTGTCGTTGCCGCCATCCACCTGGTTAGCATTGACGCGCGGACGGCGCGGACGCCTGGGGCGGCGGGCAGCGCCGCCTTCAGTGGCTGCTTCGTTCATCTCGGCCTGGGCAGCGAGAGCCGCCGGCGAAAAGTTTTCGAACTGCGGCGCGGGTTCGGCCACAGAAGCAGGCTCAACCGGAGACACAGCTTGCGCCTGCACGGGCGTTTCATTCTGTACTGGCGTCTCGTTGCGCCGGTTCTGGTCGCTGCGCTGTCCGCCCTGCTCGCCGCGCGCACCATATTCGCCGCGCTGGCCGTTCTGGCCGTAGCCGCCATTGGGGCGGCGGTCACGATGGCGGCCGCCATTGTTGTCGCGTCCACCGTTGTCGCGCCCACCGTTGTCGCGATTGTCACGGCCGTTGTCACGGCCGTTTTCCTGGTTGAACGCCAACTCGGCTGGCGTGCCGTCGATGACCGGCTGCGGGCCGGCACCGTGGTTGACCACCGGAGCCGCCGTCTCACCGACGTTGCTGTTGCCGGCATTGTCGAACTCGTCGCGATCTTCGTCGCCGTCATCGTCAAAATCGTCGCGATTCTGCTGAGCGCTCTGGATCGGTATCTGCGCCTGTGCGGCAGCGATGATGCGATTGTAGTGCTCGGCGTGCTGGAGATAGTTTTCCGCCATCACCCGGTCGCCGGAGCTTTGCGCGTCACGGGCAAGGGTTGCGTATTTTTCGGCGATTTGCTGAGCCGATCCGCGGATCTTCACGTCCGGACCGTTGCTCTCGTAGTTGCGCGTCAGGGGATTTGGGCCCTTGCGGTTGTTGTTATTATTGTTGTTACCGCCGCCGCCGCTGTTGTTGCGACCGCGCATGCGCCTGTTCTGCTGTTGTGGCCTCATTCGACTCTCTTCATTTTGAAATTTTCGAAAACTCTTCACGAACGGAGGCGCTCATGCAGCCAGCCGTTTCGTCTCTTCACCGGCGTTCGCCCGCATCGATTGCGTTGGCGCCACGTGTCATCCTGTTCCGGTTACATCACTTATCGGACGATTCCCGCACGAAGCTTGGGCGTCGTTTGCGCAAGAAGGCAGCTATTTCCAAGGAAACCGAATCGCTAAGAGCACTGCCTGCTTCGTCTCATCCGGTTAAGGCGACCCTAGCCGCATTCCCCGGCATTGCCAAGCGTTTTTTCGCACTGCATCACGGCTTTGTCAGTTCAAAGATCAGAACCCTGTCGTTTCCGCCAAGATCCCAGAATACCCCCGCCGGCGCATAGCCGGCTGCGGAGAATATGTCAGTGACCTCTTTGCGTTGCGTGTGGCCGATCTCGACCGCAATCCTGCCTTCGGCTTCCAAAAAACCTGCCGCCTCGGCGGCAATGATCCTGTAGGGACTAAGACCGTCCACGCCGCCATCAAGGGCTCGGCGTGGATCAAAATCGCGAACTTCGTCCTGCAGATTTTCGATGTCTATGGACGCTATATAGGGAGGGTTGGCGGCAATTACATGGTATCGGCCAAAAACTTTTTCGAACCAGTCGGATTTGAGCACCTGAAACCGGCCGGCCAACCCCAATTCCTCGGCATTGCGCATGGCGGTCGCCAGCGCGCCTTGCGAAATATCGACACCGGTGGCGACCGCCGCCGGAACGGCGCTGAGCAGCGCCAGCGCGATGGCGCCGGTGCCGGTGCCGAGATCGAGGATGCGGCATTCGCCTTGCCGTGCGGCTGTGGTCTTCACGAAGGGCAGCACTGCTTCGACCAGCGTTTCGGTATCTGGTCGCGGCTCCAGCGTTTCCGCTGACAGCGACAGGCGCAAGCCGTAGAATTCGCGATGGCCGAGGATGCGATGCACCGGCTCGCCGGCGATGCGCCGTCTCAAGGCTGCATCGATCGCGGCAATCGCGCCGGCATCGACCCTGCATTCGGGATCGGCGATGGCTTGTGTGCGGGTGGTGCCGGAAAGATGTTCGACGATCAGCCTGGCATCCAGCGCCGGATCGGCGACTGCGGCCGCGGCAAGGCGGGCCCGCGCCGCTTTCAGCAGTGGCCCGAGTGTACCAGGCAGATTGTCAGCCATCGAGGCCGATATCGGCGAGCAGCTTCGACTGGTGATCGGCCATCAGCGCGTCGATGATCTCGTCGAGTTCGCCCATCATAACCCGGTCGAGCTTGTAGAGCGTCAGATTGATGCGATGGTCGGTGACGCGGCCTTGCGGGAAATTATAGGTGCGGATGCGCTCCGAGCGATCGCCCGAACCGACCTGCGATTTGCGCGATTCGGAGCGCTCCTCGTCAGCCTTGCCGCGCTCAAGGTCGTAAAGCCTGGCGCGCAGGATCTGCATGGCTTTCGCTCGGTTCTGGTGCTGCGACTTCTCCGCCTGCACCACCATGATGCCGGTCGGCAGATGGGTGATGCGCACCGCCGAATCGGTGGTATTGACGTGCTGGCCGCCCGAACCCGAGGCGCGCATCGTGTCGATGCGGATGTCTTCGGCCCTGATGTCGATGTCGACCTCTTCCGCTTCGGGCAGCACGGCAACCGTCGCCGCCGAGGTGTGGATGCGCCCGCCGGCCTCGGTCGCCGGCACGCGCTGCACGCGATGCACGCCGGACTCGAATTTCAGATGGGCAAAGACCCCCTTGCCTGAAATGGTGGCGATGATTTCCTTGTAGCCGCCGACCTCGCCCTCGCTTGCCGACGCCGTCTCGAAACGCCAGCCGCGTGCCGCAGCGTAGCGTTCGTACATGCGAAACAGGTCGCCGGCAAAGAGAGCCGCCTCATCGCCGCCGGTGCCCGCGCGGATTTCGAGGATGGCGTTCTTGTCGTCGGCGGCATCCTTGGGCAGAAGCAGGATCTGGATGTCCTTCTGCAACGCTTCGATGCGTTGCCTGACCTCGGGCAGATCGGCCTCGGCCAATGCCCGCATTTCGGCATCTGTGCTTTTGTCGGCGAGCATCGCCTCCAGATCGGCCTGTTCGTGCTCGGCGGTGCGCAGCGCCCTGATCTTTGCCACCATCTCCTGGATGTCGGCATATTCCGACGCCATCTTGACATAGGCGTCCGCCGCCGGCCCGGCCGACATCTGCGCTTCGAGCACGTCGAAACGCTTGACGACTTGATCCATACGGTCACGGGGCAGGTTGATCATGGCGAATGCTATAGCGGTATAGAGCGGTCGTCGGCAAAGGCTTGCAGCAGCGCCCGCATCGGCAACTTCTGGGACGGCGCCATGAGATTGTCGTCGAAAAACGCTTGCAGCTCGGCCAGTGGCAGTTCCGTCAGCATCGCCTTGACCGGACCGATCGAAGCCGGCGACATCGAGATCGAACGGTAGCCAAGGCCGATCAGCGCCATCGCCGAGATCGGCTTGCCGGCCAGCTCGCCGCACAAGGTCACCGGGGTATTATTGCGCACCCCGGCGTCGGCGACCTGTTTCAGAACGCGCAGGAATGGCGTCGACAGCGTGTCGAAACGGTCGGAGAGCTGCGTGTTGCCGCGATCGACCGCCATGACGAACTGGAACAGATCGTTCGAGCCGACCGAGACGAAATCGACGGCCTTCATCAGCTCGTCGAGCTGGAACAGCAGCGAAGGCACTTCCAGCATGGCTCCGAGCTTCAGGCTGGTCGGCAAATGATGGGCAAAACGCGACAGATGCCGCACCTCGCGGTCGACGATTTCGCGCGCCTGCGCGATCTCGCCGAGTTCCGTCACCATTGGCAGCATCAGCTTCAGTTCACGCCCGCCGCAGGCCTTCAGAAGCGCGCGGATCTGGGTGCGCAACAGGCCCGGCCGGTCGAGCGTCAAGCGGATGGCGCGCCAGCCGAGCGCCGGATTCTCTTCCTGGATCGTGTCCTTGAAGTAGGGCAGCACCTTGTCGCCGCCGATATCGATGGTGCGGAAGGTCACCGGCTTGCCCCGCGCCGCGTCGAGCACATCTCGATAGAGCCGTTCCTGGGCTTCCGCACGCGGAAAGGTCGAAGCGACCATGAATTGCAGCTCGGTGCGGAACAGGCCGATGCCGGCGGCGCCCGCCTCGGCAAGCTGCGGCAGATCGACGGCCAGGCCCGCATTCATCAAAAGGTCGACCTGGACGCCATCCTTGGTCACCGACGGCTTCTTGCGCAGTTCGCGGTAGACCTCCTGCCGCCGCGCCCGGAAGCGGACCTTTTCGGCATAGGCGGCTTCGAGGTCGGGCTGAGGGCGCAGATGGATCGCGCCTTCTTCGCCGTCGACAATGATGGCGTCGCCGTTTTCCGCCATGGAAACGGCGCCCTTCATCTGGCCGGCGACCGGTATGCCCATAGCCCGCGCCACGATGACGACATGGCTGGTCGCCGCGCCGTCCTCCAGCACCACGCCGCGCAGCTTGTCTCTGGGATAATCGAGCAGTTCGGCGGCGCCCATCGAGCGGGCTACGATGATAGCGTCCTTCGGCAGCGAGGCCGCGACATCGTCCGGCCCGCGCCCCATCAACTGGCGCAGCAACCGGTTGGCCAGATCGTCGAAATCGCTCATCCGCTCGCGCAGATACGGATCGGTCATGTGCAGCATGCGGGCACGCATGTCGCTCTGCACTTTTTCCACCGCCGCTTCTGCCGTCAGGCCGTTGCGGATCGCCTCTTCCAGCCGGCGCACCCAGCCGCTGTCGTTGGCGAACATGCGATAAGCTTCGAGCACCTGGCGATGCTCGCCCTCGAAGGCGACTTCGCGGCGTTCCAGCATGTCGTCGATGGAGAGCCTGAGCGAACCGAGGGAAGCATCGAGCCGCTTGATCTCCTCTTCGCTGTCCTCGTTGAACAGATTGGTGACGACGATGCGCGGCTCGTGCAGCACGACATGACCAAGCCCGACGCCCTCGTTGAAGGACAGGCCGGTAAAGCTCACCGGGCGGCGCAGGTCGAGTTCGAGCCCGGGCCGGGTCAGCCGGGCAAGGTCGCCGGTGGCAATCATCTCGGCGATCACCATCGCCGTCGTTTCCAGCGCCTCGACCTCGTCGTCGCGATAGTGGCGCATGGTCTTGTTCTGGACGACCAGCACACCGAGCGTGCGCCCTGCCCTGAGCACCGGCACACCAAGGAAGGAATTATAGATCTCTTCCCCTGTCTCCGGCAGATAGGCGAAGGCGGGATGTTCCTGCGCGTTGGAGAGATTGAGCGGCCGTGCTGAGGCCGCGATCGTGCCGACGAGGCCTTCCCCCAGCCTGAGCTGCGCCAAATGGACGGCTTTCGGGTTCAAGCCCTCGGTGGCATAGAGTTCGAGCACCGAATCGGCGCGTAGCACATAAAGCGAGCACACTTCGGCGACCATGTTGGAGGCGATGTCGCGCACGATACGGTCGAGCCGCTCCTGCGGCTCCAGCGGCTCCTGCATGAGCTCGCGGAGCCGTTTCAGCAAAACGCGCGGGCCGCTGGCCGTATCACGCATCGCGGCTTGTTCTCCAATGGACATTCTGCCCGCCGCAGTTTCTCCCGCGGCCGGCGCTCACGCAACAACTCAATTAGAGCGCCATGCATCCAATTGGACGCACAAAGGACGCTCTAAGACTTTCGATCTGCTGCATCGTGCTTTCCGAGAATCGACTCCGATTTTCGGGCCGATGCAGTCTGCTACTGCTTATCCAGACCGTAGACGGAATGCAAAGTACGAACCGCAAGTTCGGTGTAGGGACCGTCGATCAGGATCGAAATCTTGATCTCGGAGGTCGTGATCGCGCGGATGTTGATCGCCTTGTCGGCCAGCGCCTTGAAGGCGGTGGCCGCAACGCCCGCATGGCTACGCATGCCGATGCCGATGACCGAGACCTTCGACATGCCGGCTTCCGACTGCACGACGTCGTAGCCGATCGTGGCCTTCAGCCGCTCGAGCACGGCAAGCGCCTTGTCGACATCGCCGGACGGCACGGTGAAGGTCATGTCGGTGAACTTGCCGTCCTCGGAAATGTTCTGGACGATCATGTCGACATTGATGTTGGCTTCGGCCAGCGGCCCGAAAATGCCGGCGGCGACGCCCGGCCGGTCGCCGACACGGCGCAGCGAAATCTGCGCTTCGTCCTTCGCGTAGGCAATTCCGGTGACGACCTGCTGTTCCACGATCTCTTCCTCGTCGCAAATAAGCGTTCCGGGCGGATTGAGCAAATCCCCCATTCCGGGCGCGTCGGGATCGTCGAAGGACGACCGCACGAAAGTACGCACCCTGTGCACCATGGCAAGCTCGACCGAGCGCACCTGCAGGACCTTGGCGCCGAGCGAGGCCATTTCAAGCATTTCCTCGAAGGAAATCTTGGCCAGCCGCCGCGCCTTCGGCTCGATGCGCGGATCGGTGGTGTAGACCCCGTCGACATCGGTATAGATGTCGCAGCGGTCAGCCTTGACCGCCGCCGCGATGGCGACGGCACTGGTGTCGGAGCCGCCACGGCCGAGCGTCGCGATGCGGTTGTCCGGCCCGATGCCCTGGAAACCCGCGACCACCGCCACCTGGCCCTCGCCGAAGCGCTTGATCAGGAACGCGCCGTCGATATCGAGAATGCGCGCCGCGCCATGCGCATTGTCGGTCTTGATCGGGATCTGCCAGCCTTGCCAGGAACGGGCATGGACGCCCATGTTCTGCAGCGCGATCGCCAACAGGCCGGCAGTCACCTGCTCGCCGGAGGCAACGACAGCGTCATATTCGCGTGCATCGTGCATGGGCGAGGCTTCGCGCGTCCATTGCACGAGCTCGTTGGTCTTGCCGGCCATCGCCGAGACGACCACCGCGACCTCATGGCCGGCATCGACCTCGCGTTTGACGTGGCGCGCCACATTGCGGATGCGGGCGATGTCGGCGACGGAGGTTCCGCCGAATTTCATCACGATGCGCGCCATGGAAGCGAAATGCCTTTGACTGGATGCCGGGCCGACGGCCGAAAAGCGGAAAGGGAGCGTCCGGCCGGGCCGGTCGCTGAATTCGCGGCCTCCTTAGCCAAATGCTTAGGGTTTCGCAAGGCATGCCGCCAGTTGCCGGTTGGGTGACGAGGCGCAGATCGCAGTCAGTGCCGCCTGGCATCATGAGCACTGGCCTGTCGACAGGCGAAATTGCTGCCTTGACATTCGCTGCCTCGCGACTGACTTCCTAGCGCACCAGAGCGCGATCAGCAAAAGTCGTATCCGGTTTTGCACCCGATCGCGCTCTGAACTTTTGAGTCTGCGGGAGACACGCCATGCCAGAACCCCGACGGTCGACGATCGATGCCGGAGAAGTGGAGCGCTTTTCCGCCCTTGCCGCCGAATGGTGGAATCCGAACGGCAAGTTCCGTCCGCTGCACAAGTTCAATCCGATCCGGCTTGCCTATATACGCGACCAGGTGGCGACGCGCTTCGGCCGCGACCCGCGTGCGGCGCGGCCGTTCGAGGGCCTGCGCTTCCTCGACATCGGCTGCGGCGGCGGGCTGTTGTGCGAGCCGATGGCGCGGCTTGGCGCCGAGGTGGTCGGCGCCGATGCATCCGCCACCAACATCGAAGTGGCCAAGCTGCATGCGGCGGAGGTCGGGGTGACGGTGGATTACCGTGCCACGACGGCGGAGGATCTGGCCGACGCCGGCGAGAAATTCGACGTCATCCTCAATATGGAAGTGGTCGAGCACGTCGCCGACATCGACCTGTTCGTCGCCAAATGCGGCGAGATGGTCAAGCCCGGCGGTATCATGTTCGTCGCTACCATCAACCGCACGCTGAAGGCGCTGGGCCTGGCCATCATCGGCGCCGAATATGTGCTGCGCTGGTTGCCGCGCGGCACCCACCAGTTCGGTAAGCTGGTGCGGCCAGACGAGCTGGAAAAGGCGCTTGCCGGCGCTGGTCTGAGCATCATCGACCGCACCGGCGTCGCCTACAATCCGCTCGCCGACCGCTGGCAGCGGTCGAAAGACATGGACGTCAACTACATGGTGCTGGCGGAGAAGGCACCCGCCTGAACTTTGTCACGAAATGCCTGAACCTTCTCACGCCGCCACCTTTTCACCCGTCTGGTTCTGCGCCTTTGTGGTGATCTGGCTTTGCGCTTTGGTGGTGATGAAGACGCCGGCGGTGATGATGACAGCACCCGCCCAGGTCAGCAATTGATAGTGCTCGCCCAAAACGATCGTCCCGGCAAACAACCCGACCGCAGCCGCGACATAGCCGATCTGGCTAAGATAGACCGGGCCGCCGACCGCCTGCAGGCGGAAGAAGAAGGCGAACATCGCCGCGGCCGACGCGATCTGCCCGACGACCACCAGCGGCACGCCGCCGAGCAGGGCGAGCGACCCCCCGCCTTGCTGCATGAGGATACCGCCCAAAAGCAGCGCAGCCGCTGCCAGATGGCTGCCGACGGCAAGCTCGATCGGTCCGGTCCCTTCGGGCCAGTCGACGGTGCGGTAGATGTTGCCGGCGGCAAGGCTGACCGGGATGAGCAGCCCTATCGCTACCCAGAAAAATTCGGCCGGCTGTCCGGCCTCGCCGCGCGTCATCGCCACCATGACAGCACCGACGAAGCCGACGGCAATGCCGACAACACCAAGCAGGTTGGGACGGCGAACGCCGAGCAGGATCGAAAACACCAGCGTGATCACCGGCGACAGCGTGAACATGATGCCGGTATAGCCGGCACCGAGATGCGGAATGGCCGAGAACATCAAGAGATTGGGGAAGGCGTAGGACACTGCCGCGGTGACGAAGAAGTAGCGCAGTCTGTGCGGGGTAAGCCGGATGCGCTGCCCGCGCAGCAGCAAGGCGCACAGAAGCACGCCGCCGGCGCCGAGCGATATGACGAGGGCCCAGACCATGGCGGAAACGCCAGCTGCCGTCGCGATCTTGCCGAACGGCAGCGTCAGGCCGAGCAGCCCGCCGGTGACGATCAATAGGCCGAGCGCCGAATCCCAGAGAAATTTCATTTCGTAGCCCTTTCGCCTATTTGCGGCTCTTGGCCGGCACTGCATCTTCAGATAAGATAATACAAAGATTCTTAACGTCAAGATATTTAATGGTGAGATAGATGGATCGCGCAGCGAACGCCATCGAGCAGTGGAAAAGGGAACGGCCGGATTTGGATGTTTCGCCGATGGCCGTGCTTGGACGATTGAACGAGGCCTCGTCGCTGATAGCACGAGAACGCCTCGCTCCGCTGTTTGCCCGTTTCGGTTTGCAGACCGGGGAATTCGATGTGCTGGCGACGCTGCGCCGTTCCGGGCCCCCTTATGCGCTGACGCCAACTGCTCTCTATGAAGCGACGATGGTGACGTCGGGCGCCATGACCAACCGGCTCGATCGGCTCGAAAAGTTAGGATTGATCATGCGCGGGCCGCATCCCAACGATCGGCGCGGAATTGTCGTCCAGCTGACCGACAAGGGCCTGACATTGATCGATGAGGCGGTCGCCGCCCACGTCGCCAACGAGCACGAGATACTTTCCGGTTTGACGCGCCAGGAGCAGGAGATGCTTGCTCGCCTGCTTGAGAAGTTGATAGCGAGCGTGAGATAACCTGTCAGTTCCGCTCGTCGGGAAAACTCGGAATCGGCATGAATTCGACGCCGTCCTCTATCAGGCTCTTCGACTCCTCCAGCGTCGCCTCGCCATAGATGCCGCGCGGATCGCTCTCGCCGAAATGGATCTTGCGCGCTTCCTCGGCAAACTTGTCGCCGACATAATCGGCGTTCTCGCGCACCTTCTCGGCCATGGCTTTCAGTTGCGCCAGCGCCTGCTTCTGGGCCTCGCCCATGGCGAGCGCGATTTTTTCCTGTTTGCGCCCGGTGGAGACGGCCGGCGCCATCAACGCCTTCTCGACCTTGTGCGAGCCGCAACTCGGACAATCGACGAAGCCACGTTTCTTCTGGGTGTCGAAATCGTCATTACTGCGAAACCAACCCTCGAATTCGTGCTCGTGTTCGCAGATCAGGGAAAAGCGGATCAAGATGCTGCACCCCTAAGCGGCAGCGCCTCGGCCGATCCGCCGTTGACGGCAAAATCCCGCGCATTTTTCAGGTTCGGGATCTTCTTGCGCGCGGCGACCGACTGCGCTGGGTCGATCTCGGCGACGATCACGGCGGGCTCGTCATGCGCCGCCTCGGCGACGATACGGCCCCAGGGATCGACGATCAGCGAATGGCCATAGGTCTCGCGGCCGTCCTCGTGCAGTCCGCCTTGCGCCGCGGCGACGACATAGGCGCCGTTCTCGATGGCGCGTGCCCTGAGCAGCACATGCCAGTGCGCTTCGCCGGTCTGGCGGGTGAAGGCGGCGGGCACCGAAAGCAGGTCGGCGCCGGCCAGTGCCTCGGCGCGGAAGAGCTGCGGAAAGCGCAGATCGTAGCAGACGGCGAAACCCAGCCTCGCGCCATCGACCTCGGTAACGATGGCCTCGGTGCCCGGCTCGTAGGCGGCGGATTCGCGCCAGCTCTCGCCATTGTCGAGATCGACGTCGAACATGTGGATCTTGTCGTAGGTGGCTAATGTCGCGCCATCCGGCCCGAACAGAAGCGCGCGATTGGCGAGCTTGCCGTCGGCGCGCAGGATGGCGGTCGAGCCTATATGCAAGTAGACGCCAAGCTCTTTCGCCAGCTTGCGCGACGTCGAGACGATAATGTCCTTGTCCTCGGACGTGAAAGAGGCGGCCCGCGCCTGTTTGTCGCGGACCAGGGCACCGGTCATTTCCGGTGACTGGATATAGGTCGCGCCCTGGCTTGCCGCCTCGCGCACCAGCCGCTCGAGATCGACCGCGTTGTGCTCGGGGCTGGTGCCCGAACGCATCTGGATCGCCGCCGCCTTGAAAGCACCCATCGTCATGTCCTTAAATCGTCGAGCCATTGGCGAGCAGACGGTCCAGCCGACCCTCCGCCTCCAGTTCGTGGAGATCGTCGGAGCCGCCGACATGCGTATCGCCGATGAATATCTGCGGAAAGGTCGAGCGGCCGTTCGCGCGGGAGATCATTTCCTGGCGCAGTTCCGGCGAGAAGGAGGCGTCGTGCTCGGTGTAGGCGACGCCCTTGCGCTCGAGCAGCCGCTTGGCCGCCGCGCAATAGCCGCACATCACCCGTGTATAGATCGTCACGTCGACCATCGGTCAGCAATCCTGCCTTGTCTCAAAATCTTATATAGTCGCGGACTCGTCGGCCCGAAAGTCCCCCGGCAGCACGCGCGCAAAGGTCAGCACGTCGACGGTCCCGGCACCGCCCTTCTTCAGCGCCTTGGCGACCGCGCGGACAGTGGCGCCGGTGGTATAGACATCGTCGATCAAGAGCACCCGGCGGCCGGCAATCTCGATCTCGGCCTCCTCGGGCACGCGAAATGCGGCACGCACATTCTCCTCGCGTTCCCGCCGCTCCAGCCCGACCTGCTGACGAGTAAGCTTGACGCGCCTGACCGCTGAGGGCGCGAAAGGCAGGCTGCCAAGCTGCGATACCGCCCTTGCCAGCTCCGCCGACTGGTTGAACTGACGCCTGAAAAAGCGCCGCCAGTGCAGCGGCACCGGCACGACCACATCGGCTTCCGCGATCAGTTCGGCGCCGGCGCGCAGCATCCAGCGCGCCATCCACGGCGCCAGATCGGTGCGATCCTGGTATTTCAACCCTTGCACCATCTGGCGGGCGACACCGGAGTAAGCGACCGCGGCCCGCGCGCGCTCGAAGGGCGGCGGGTCGGCGATCGCCTCGGCCGACAGGAACCCCTCGCCCATGTGATGGATGAACGGTGTGCCCATCACCGGGCACCAAGGCCGTTCCAGGAGCCTGAGCTTCGGCCAGCAGGCGCCGCACAGCACGCCGGGCTGCGAGACATGCCGGCGGCAGCCGGCGCAAACCGGCGGAAACAGGATGCGCGCCGGCCAGTCCAATGCCTTTCGGGCGATACTCTTGATATCTGGCATTGGATCGGCCACGTGATTGGTTCTCCGCCACCCTATATCAGAGAGCGGAAACCAGGAACCAGCCGTTGCAGCCCATAGTCGACACCTCTCTCTGGCTGACGCACAAGCGCCGGGCCCTTGCCCGTCCGGCTGCGGGTGCGGATTTCCTGATGCGGCGGGCAGCCGAAGAGCTTGCCGACCGGCTGGGCGCCGTGGAGCGTAAATTTGACAGAGCGGCCGTGCTGTTTTGCCAGACGCCGGCGGCCGTCGACGTGCTCGCGACAAGCGGCAAAGTGACGGACATCGCGCGCGTGGAGGCGGATGCGTTGTTCCTAGACAATGCCGCGGGATTGGTGGCGCCGCTGGAGACCGTGCCGTTCGAGCCGGAAAGCCTCGACCTCGCCGTGTCTCTTCTGTCCCTTCAGGCAATGAACGACATTCCCGGCATGCTGGTGCAGATCCGTCGCGCACTGAAGCCGGACGGTCTTTTCCTCGGCGCCTTTGCCGGCGCCGGCACGCTTTCCGAGCTGCGCGAAAGCCTGCTCGCCGCCGAGACCGAGCTTTATGGCGGCGCCAGCCCGCGCGTCATCCCGTTCACCGACGTGCGTGACGCCGGGGCGCTTCTGCAACGCGCTGGCCTGGCTTTGCCGGTCGCCGACGTCGAGACGGTGACGGTGCGCTACGATTCCCTGTTCGGCGTGATGGCGGACCTGCGGGCGATGGGCGAGACCAGCGCGCTCATCGACCGTAGCAGGCGACCTGGGACGCGAAGGCTGTTTGCCCGCGCCGCCGAAATCTATGCCGAGCGATTTTCGGATGCCGATGGCCGCGTCAGGGCGAGTTTCCCGATCGTCTGGATGTCAGGCTGGGCGCCCGACGCCTCGCAGCAAAAGCCGCTGAAGCCCGGCTCGGCGAAAATCTCGCTGAAGACAATACTGGAAAATCCCGAAGGGCACTGACCGGATCTTCGGATGCGGGTGCCCGGTCGTGATCACTGCGCGAAAGCGTTCACAAGCCTGCTGTTGTTGTCGCTGAACAGCCATTTGAGGGCATCGAACACCTGACCGGCCCCGGCAACGATGGCGAGCGACAGCACGGTCACGATGACGCCGTATTCTATGACCGTCGCGCCGGTCTCGTCTTCCAAAAACCGTTGCAACAATGTTTTCATGGCCGTCGATCCCGCCTGCCGGAACCCTAGTGCCGACCTGTTAAGAAAGGTTAATGGCACAGGCTTAACAGGCGATGAAACGACGCTTTAAAGGATGTCAGCAGTCGCCGCTGCGCTTGCCATTGTCGCGTATCACGCAGACCGAACTGGGCAACGGCTGCAGCACGCTCCTGCGCAGTGTGTAGGTATGGGCGATCGAGCCCGTGCTTCCAATCGACCCCGTGCTCATCCTGTCGAGGCCGCCGGCAAACCCATCGCGGGCGGACTGCAATCGCGTCCGGCTGTCAAGGAATGGCGTCGCGATCAAGGCCAGCGCCACCGCAGCCGAGCCGAACAGCAGCGTGATCCGCAATATGCCCATGCCAGCATGAACAGCGCTATCACGGCGGTCGGGCCGGATCGAATCCCAGTCCTTGTCGAGGCTCATGCAGTCGCTCTCCGGCGAAGGCCTGGACATGGCCTTCCCTCGATTTCCATGCCGTCAATTTTTCACGGCAAGATAAATCTTGCATTAACGCTGTCTAAAATCAGGCAGTGACGGCGCAAATCACAGAAGATCGATGAGGAACTGGATCAGCGGTGCGTCGGCCGGCGGCATCGGAAAATCGCGCATCTGGCGCGGCCACACCCATTTCAGCACCTGCCCCTCCTTCGGCTGCGCGATGCCGCGGAAGCGGCGGCAGACGAACAGCGGCATCAGCAGGTGAAAATCATGGTAGGAGTGGCTGGCGAAGGTGAATGGCGCCAGGCAGGGAATATCGGTCTCGATGCCGATTTCCTCGTACAACTCCCGGATGAGGCATTCTTCCGGCGTCTCGCCGGGCTCGACCTTGCCGCCCGGAAACTCCCACAGGCCGGCGAGCTGCTTGCCTTCGGGCCGCTGCGCCAGAAGCACGCGGCCGTCGGCATCGACCAGCGCGCAGGCTGCGACCAGGAGCAGGCGCTTGCCGGCAGGGTTCGCGTCGGTCATGCGCCGGGCGGCCGGCGATAGTGGTAACGATAGACTTCATCGAACCCGAGCGAACGATAGAGCGCCAACGCCGGCGCATTGTCGGCCTCGACCTGCAGCCAGGCTTCCCGGGCGCCGCGCAGCCGTGCCCATTTCAGCGCCGACAGGATGAGATGGCGGCCATGGCCCTTGTTGCGCACCGATTTGTCGGTGGCGATCTCGAACAGTCCGGCAAGATCGCCATCATGGACGCAGATCAGCGTCGCCAGCGGCTCGGTGCCCTCTTCGAGCGCGAACAGCCCGGCTTCCGGCTGGATGGCGCCGATGATCTCCGACAGGCCCGGCCGCAGCGACACATCCGAGCCGCTCACCTTGAGCGACGCCCCGATGAAGCGGCTGATGTCCTTCAGCGGAATCTGGTCCATGGCGGCATCGAGCTGGGCGTCCGCGAGCGGCAGCCGCATGACCAGCGATTCGTCGAATGTGCTCCAGCCTTCGCTGTCGAGATATTTGGAAAGAACCGGCCCCGACAGCGGCGATATGCGAAAGGTCAGCGGCCGGCCATAGGCGTCGAAACGGCGGCTGGCGCGGCCGATGCGCTCAGCAATGTGCTGGATGTCGCCCGGATCGAGCGGGTTGACCGAATTCAGCCGCTTGGCCGGGTGGCCCGCCGTCAGCCGCACCACCCAGGTGCCATCATAATGGACGGCCGCCGCCGGCCAGGCGCGAAAGCCGGCCGCCTCGTAGCGCCGCACGATGGCAAGCACGCTTGCCGGATGTCTGGAAACCAACGCCATCAGCTCCGATAATCGCCGTTGATGGCGACATACTCCTTGGTGAGGTCGCAAGTCCACACCGTCGCCTTGCCGCGGCCGATGCCGATATCGGCACGGATGCGGATCTCGTCGCGCTTCATGTAGGCCGATGTCGCCTCTTCGGAGTAGGCGGCATCGCGCTCACCCTCATGCGCCAGCCTGTTGTCGCCGAACCAGATCGACAGAAGGTCGCGGTCGGCCGGTTCGCCGGCCTTGCCAACGGCCATGACGACGCGGCCCCAATTGGCGTCCTCGCCGGCGACTGCCGTCTTGACCAGCGGCGAATTGGCGATCGACAGCGCGATGCGCTTGGCCGAGCGGGCCGATTTTGCGCCGGTGACGGTGACCTCGACCTGCTTGCGGGCGCCCTCGCCGTCGCGCACCACTTGCAGGGCCAGCGATTTCAGCACCTTGCCGAGCGCGCGGCGGAAAGCGCCGAGGCGCGCATCCCCGGCATCCGTGATATCGGGCGCGCCGCGCTTGGCGGCCGTGCCGGTGGCGAACATCAGCAGCGTGTCGCTGGTCGAGGTGTCGCTGTCGACGGTGACCGCATTGAAGGTCTTGGCGGTGCCGCGCGACAAAAGATCCTGCAGCACAGGCGCCGCGATCGGCGCGTCGGTGGCGATGAAGGAGAGCATCGTCGCCATGTCGGGCGCGATCATGCCGGCGCCTTTGGCAATGCCGTTGATGGTGACGTCGGCGTCGCCGAGCTTCACCGTCGCGGTCGCCAGTTTCGGATAGGTGTCGGTGGTCATGATCGCCTTGGCGGCTTCGGTCCACAGATCCGATCTGCCGTCCTTGACCAGTCCGGCGAGCAAATGGCTGAACTTGCCGGCATCCAGCGGCTCGCCGATGACGCCAGTCGAGGCCAGAAACACCTCGTCCGGCGCGCAGCCGGCAGCCTTGGCTGCAGCCTCGCCGGTCGTTGCCGTGGAGGCTCGGCCCTTCTTGCCGGTGAAGGCATTGGCGTTGCCGGAGTTGACGACCAGGACGCGCGCCTTGCCCTGCCCAAGGTTCTGCCGGCAGAAATCGACCGGCGCCGACGGGCATTTCGACTTGGTGAACACGCCGGCGACCGTGGTGCCGGCATCGAAGACCATGGTCAGCAGGTCGGTACGGTTCTTGTACTTTATCCCGGCCTCGGCTGTGGCGATGCGGGCCCCCTCGATATCAGGCATTTTGGGATATTTCTTCGGCGCGAGCGGCGAAATCGTGGCTGACATGAAGACCTCGGGCGGGAAAAACGCAAGGGAACGCCGGTTTGCCCGATAGCGGGCGCCGGCGCAAGGGCGTTTTCCCGACCGTTGCGGGCGACGCTAAACTGCCGGCGGCTCGCCTGCTTTATTGGGCAGGATTGAGGAACCTCCGGAACGTCCTCTGCACGCCCGGAATGAGCCCCCAGATCATGATCGAGACCATCAAGGGGGCGATGACCAGCGTGCGCTGCCAGATTTCCCACTCTTCGGTCAGCGGGAACACCGCATAGAGGATGGCTGTGATCAGCGGATAGACGCCGGCAAGCACCAGCAGGGCAAAGCGAGGGCGCGAGAAGCGGCTGGCGGCAGCAGTCGAGGTCATTGCTCTCTCCTTATCGTTACGAAACGTTCCGTTATATAAAACGAGCCGTTCCGTTTCGTCAAGCGGTCGTATATGAATACTGAGGGGAAACTTGCCGGCAGGGAAAATGGTGGATGGGTGAAGACGCAGATCAGGCCCGCAAGTCAATTGGCGCGCGGCGCAACCCCGACAGCGCCGACGCCATTCTCGACGCCGCCGAGGCGGTGCTGGTCGAGGCCGGTTATTCCGGGTTCTCGATCGAAGCGGTGGCGCGGCGGGCGCGTGCTGGAAAGCCCACGATCTATCGCTGGTGGCCGAGCAAGGCCGCTTTGCTCTTCGACGTCTATCAGCGGCTCAAGCGCGTCGAGAATCCCGATACCGGAAACCTCGAGGATGATCTTGTCGGCTTCCTGAAGAACCTGTTCTCACACTGGCGTGAAACCTCGTCAGGCAGAGTCTTCAGGTCGCTGATCGCCGAGGCGCAGTCGGATGCGACTGTTGCCGCCGTCCTAGTCGAATACACGAAAGGACGCCACGCCCATACCGGCCGGATGATCGAACGCGCCAAGGCAAGAGGCGAAGTGGCGGCCGACGTCGATCCCATGCTCGTCGCCGACCTGGTCGCCTCCTTTGCCTGGACGCATCTTTTGACCAATCGCCTCGACGAAGACGAAACGACCATACGCAAAGCGGTCCGCTATGTGATACAAGGCATCGCTCACAAGCGTTGACAGGGGGATCGGCGGCTTGCTTGAAAGAACATCTCCAGTGCTGCCCGTCAGCCTGATCATCGTGTCAGACTATCTGACGGCCGACGGCGACGCGGAATTGCGGCGCTCGCTGCGCGCCTACGCGCAGGACACGCACGGCGTGCCGGCCGAGATTGTCATCATGCTGCCCAGCGGCCCTGCTTCAGAAAGCGGGCCTACCTCAAAAAATGAACATGCCTCCGCAATCGAGGCCGAGCTTGCCGGCAAGGCATATCTCTGCCCGTCGGTGATCGTAGCCACGCATGACAGCGACGAATCCTCGCAACTGAAGGACGCTGCGCTGTCATATTGCCGCCATGACCTCGTTGCGGTGGTCGAGGCCGATTGCCTGCCCGGTCCGGGATGGTTGGCGGCGTTGAACGAGACCGTCGAGAAAAACCCGAAGCTCGACGCGGTTTCAGGACGGACCAGCTACGGCGAAGAGAGCATGATGAAAAGGGTGATGTCGCTGCTCGACCGCGGCTTCATCGAGCGCCGCAACAGACTTGGCCAGATCATTCATGCCAGCAACAATGGCGCGCTTTATCGACGGTCGGTGCTTGAGCAATATCGTTTCGAGGCCGACCATGGACCCTTCATCAGCTCGCATCTGCGCCAGCACGCTATGCTGAGGGATGGCGTGGCGATGGAGCTTGCCGCTCAAGCCGTCTCGATCCACGCCTATGAGGGACTAGGGTTCATCTGGGATGTCCGGCGCAACAAGGGCTACCAGTTCGCGCGGATGCTGCTGCGCAGGAAGCGTCGCTTTTCAAGGCTCGGCCTGGCCGTTCGCGCCGTGGCGACATCGTTCAAGGAAAACCGCCAGACCGCGCAAGCCGTGGGCAATGAGTTCTGCCGATGGACGGACTGGCCGCTGTTCTGGGCAATGATGCTTCTGGTGCGGATCCCGGAATTCGCCGGCGCACTCGCCGCCGGCGATCCGGCGGCATTCAAGGCGTCGACGCACTATAGGTAAAGCGATCTCGGCGCCGCGCTCCTTTCCTTCTCCCCCTGTGAGGGCTTTGCACGGGGAGCGAAGTGGAGTTCGGTGGTCAGTGGGGGCCTTTTTGAAGGCCGGCAGAGCGGTTTTCCGCGGCCCTTGCGAGGCCTTTGTCGGTTTAGGCAGCCATCCTGCCGGATTGTGGACGCACTCCTCCCTCATGTCCGCCTCTCATCGGGTGGATAGAGGACGCCAATCATGGTGCGCAGATTGTAAGCGCAGGCGGCCAGTA
>NZ_RZTA01000088.1:0-27670 GCF_004023115.1 Mesorhizobium sp. M6A.T.Cr.TU.017.01.1.1 | reverse complement strand
GTGCGGAGCAGATCCTCCATCGTCTCCAGCGACCGCTCGACCTGCCGGACCAGTTTTTTGCCTTCGTCGCTGGTCTGCACTTCGGCCAGCGCCGAGACGGAGAGATGGGCGGCGTTCAGCGGTTGCAACACGTCGTGGCTGGCGGCGGCCAGGAACCTGGTCTTGGACAGGTTCGCCAGCTCGGCGTTTTCCTTGGCCGCGCTGAGATCGATATTGGACTGTTCCAATCTACGCAGTGTCGAGTGCAATTCCTCGGTGCGCGTACGCACTCGATTCTCGAGCGAAATCGCGGTCTGGAACAGCGAGAACGCGTTGCCCTGCTGTTCCATAGAGCGCTCGACGCGGCTGACGAGGGCTGCGTTGATCTTCTTCAGCTTCTCCAGGTCGTTGATGTTCCTGAGCGGCATAAGAACCTCCTACTCCGCCGCCTGCCGCTCTCCGAAAGCGATGCCGGTGAAAGTCTGGTTCAGATGCATCGACCGGTACTGTTCGCCATAGGTGCCGAAGCCGATGACGTTGTTGACCTTGTAGAGTTCCGAAATCTCTCGAAAGACCTGGCGGTTGCGCGCGTCGAGCCTGCGCAGCACGCAGTCGAAACCGAGGATCATGTCGATGCCGCCAAGCCTTTCCTCGACATCCCTAAGGGCGGCCCGCGTCGATTCGACCATGTTCTTGGGCTGGGCGATGGAAAGGACGACGCCATCGTCGATGGCGCAGAAGAACGACAGCGAGCCGTCCGCGTGCATCTTCTGGATCGAGCGGCAGTAAAATTCGCCGCCCACTTTCAACACCACCGGGTGCGAAGCGAAACTCAGCGGCGTCAGCATCTGCGGAATGACGCCGACCGAGGCGGCATATTCCTCGGCGGCATTGGTGGCGTTGAATTCGCGCACGGTGCGGTGATCGGGATCGGATGCGGTCACCACCAGCTTCTCGTCGGTGGGGACGAAATTGTCGGTCTTGAACACGTGGAAAGGAATTTCCGTGGTGATCAGCACGATGATGGCGCTGTCGGAGGCAACCTTGCCGTTCGAGATCAGCCGCGTCGTCTCGAATTTCAGATCATCGCCCGCCGACCCGCCGATCAGCGGAATGTCGTCGAGTCCCCAATGGATGGCGGAGGTCACGGCTTCTTCGGCATAGGACAGCCCGTCGATGAAGCAGAGCGCGAAAGTGGTGTCAGCTCGCTCGTGCCCGACGCGCCCGCGTAACGAACGCCTCAGCGCCTCGACTTCGCCGGTGATCCCGTCCATGCCCGATGAGGACAGATTTTCGACCATGGTGCTGGCTGCCGAAAACGTTGCGGAGGGAAGCAGCATGGCCAGGACCTGGCCGTCCTCCAGGCCTTTGGGCGTAATCTCGCCGGCCGTCGAGCAGCCGGCATAGAGGAGTGCCGGCGCTTGGGCTTTCAGCGCTTCCGAAAGGGCGACTGCCTCGACGAGGCTCTGCGAGAAAAACAGCAGGGCGAAGCCGGCATCGACGGCTGCGGCTTCCACCGCCACCGCCCGGGCGAACGCATCCGCGTCGGGTTCGTCGGTAGTGAGCACCGATAGGCCGCATGCATAGCGCGTGCGTGAACTGGCCAGCGGCTTCCTCCTCCATTCCTCCGACGCGCTTTTTGTGCGCGTCTGGCGCGCCGGCGTCGAGGGCATTGTTGTCTTCAAGCGCCACTTTGGCAATGAGCCAACATGACGGATTTGAATTTTCTGCTATTTTTGACGGCGTCAGCGTTCAGAAACTTCAAATCCAGAACCACACTGGCCAGAACTACACTGGAAGGGAGCGTGATTCATGGACGCCCAGGTCAGGAAGCTGTTCGAAAGGTATGAGCAGCTTTTCCGGAAATCCCTCGCAGGCGATGCCGACATGGACGAAGTCGCATCGGTCTATGCCTCCGCCTTCATCGCGGCGTCGCCTGCCGGCGTCATGGTCGGGAACAACGACGACCAGTTCAAGCAGGCTATGGAGCAAGGCTATGCTCATTATCGGGCGATCGGCACGAAGGAAATGCGAATACGGGATGTTCGCATCTCGCCGATAGACGAGCATCATTGCGTTGCCCACGTCGCCTGGACGTCGATCTATGCCCGAAAAGACGGACCGGACGTCACGATAGATTTCGACGTCCACTACCTCGTGCAGAAGCTGGGCGGAGAGCCCAAAGTATTTGGGTGGGTATCAGGCGACGAGCGGGAGGTTCTGAGAAAACACGGCATCGGCTGAAATCGGCTTGGCCAGCCCGGCCGCTGATGGCCGGAAGGCGGCATCGCACAGCGACCGTGTTTCGCTTCGTTGCGCCATTTCCTGTCTTTGCGTGACCGAAAGTACAATAGGCGGATTTTCGGACGAACTGCATTCTCGCAATCTCGGCATTCCGCGGCACTTTTTCCCCGTGCGTTATGCGGTATAAGAATAGCGGACAGATGGAGGGCTCGGGCAACACCGACGCCAGAACGACCAAGGTAGCACCCAGGGAGGTTTCATGTCGGACATATCGTTGACGGTCAACGGAAAGCGGGTAAGCGGCGCTGCCGAGGACCGTACGCTTCTGGTTCATTTCTTGAGGGAGAATCTCGGCCTGACCGGGACGCATGTCGGCTGCGACACCTCGCAATGCGGCGCCTGTGTGATCCATGTCGATGGCAAGGCGGTAAAATCCTGCACGATGCTTGCGGTGCAAGCCTCCGGATCGAACGTCGTGACGATCGAAGGCTTGGCGGATGGCGCCGACCTGCATCCGGTGCAGGCGGCGTTCAAGGAGCATCATGGGCTGCAGTGCGGTTTCTGCACGCCGGGCATGATCATGGCGGCGACCGACATGATCAACCGTCACCCCGAAGGCCTCGACGAGGCCACGGTGCGCGCCGAGCTCGAAGGCAACATCTGCCGCTGCACCGGCTACCACAACATCGTGAAGGCGATCCTCGCCGCATCGGAGACGATGTCTTCGAAGGGCAAGGCCAAGCAAGCAGCATAAGGGCAGTAAGGGAGTAGGGTAGTAAGGCAGTAGGGAAATTGGCTCAAATCCCTACTGCCTTACTGCCCTACTGCCCTACTCACCTAGTTCAGCAATTCGGGAGGAATTTCTGCGATGGGCATTGAAGGTGTTGGCGCTCGTGTAGCGCGCAAGGAAGACAGGCGGTTCATTACCGGCGCCGGGCGCTATGTCGACGACATGGTGGTTCCCGGCATGAAGCATGCGGCCTTCGTGCGCAGCCCTCACGCGCATGCGCAGATCAAGAAGATCGATGTCAAAAAGGCGAAAGGCATGCCGGGCGTCATCGGTGTGCTGACCGGCAAGGAGCTCAAGGCCGACGGCATCGGCAATCTCATCTGCGGCTGGATGATCCATTCCAAGGACGGCTCGCCGATGAAGATGGGGGCATGGTCGCCGCTGGCCTTCGACAGGGTCCGCTATGTCGGCGACGCGGTGGTCGTCGTGGTCGCCGAAACCAAGGGCCAGGCGCGCGACGCGGCCGAAGCGGTCGACATCACCTATAAGGAACTGAAGGCAGTCGTCGATGCTCCGAAGGCGCTCGAAAGGAGCGCACCGCAGATCCACCCGGAAGCCGACGGCAACCTGATCTTCGACTGGGAGCTCGGCGACAGCACGGCGACCAACGCGGCGATCAAGGCCGCTGCCCACGTCACCCGGATGAAGATCGTCAACAACCGGCTGGTGCCCAACGCCATGGAGCCGCGTGCGGCACTAGGCTATTACAACAAGGCCGAGGACCACTATACGTGCTGGACGACCTCGCAGAACCCGCATCTCGCGCGCCTGGTGATGAGCGCCTTCTACAATGTCGCTCCGGAAAACAAGCTGCGGGTCATCGCGCCGGATGTCGGCGGCGGCTTCGGCTCGAAGATCTACATCTATCCGGAAGAAATCATCTGCCTGTGGGCCTCGAAGAAGACCGGCGTGCCGGTCAAATGGGTGGCTGACCGCACCGAGAGCTTTCTCACCGACGCCCATGGCCGTGACCATGTCTCGACGGTGGAAATGGCCTTCGACAAGGACAACAAGATCACCGGACTGAAGGTCGACACCATCGCCAATCTCGGTGCCTACATGTCGCTCTTCTCGTCCTGTGTGCCGACCTATCTCTACGCGACACTGTTGTCGGGCCAGTACGATATTCCGACGATCCACGCCAATGTGCGCGCCGTCTACACCAACACCGCGCCGGTCGACGCCTATCGCGGGGCAGGGCGGCCGGAGGCCACCTATCTGCTCGAACGCACGATGGAGACCGCCGCTCGCGAGCTGGGCGTGTCGCCGGCGGAGCTTCGCCGAAAGAACTTCATCACATCGTTCCCGCACCAGACGCCGGTCATCATGAACTATGACGCCGGCGATTATGCCGCCTCGCTCGACGCGGCGATGGCGGCTGCCGACTATGCCGGCTTTGCCAAGCGCAAGACCGCCGCCGCCAACAGAGGCAAGCTGCGCGGCATCGGCTTGAGCAACTATATCGAGGCCTGCGGCCTGGCGCCGTCGGCGGCGGTCGGCAGTCTTGGAGCGGGTGTCGGCCTCTGGGAAAGTGCCGAGGTGCGCGTCAATGCCGCCGGCACCATCGAGGTGCTGACCGGCTCGCACAGCCATGGCCAGGGCCATGAGACGACTTTCGCGCAGCTGGTCAACCAGCGCTTCGGCGTGCCGATAGACAGCGTCTCGATCGTCCATGGCGATACCGACAAGGTGCAGATGGGCATGGGAACCTACGGTTCGCGCTCGGGCGCCGTCGGCATGTCGGCCGTCGCCAAGGCGCTCGACAAGGTCGAGGCCAAGGCCAAGAAGATTGCCGCCCATCTGCTCGAGGCCGACGAGGGCGACATCGTCATCGAAAATGGTGCCTTGAAGGTCACCGGCACCGATAAGAGCGTGCCGTGGTTCCAGATGGCGCTTGCGGCCTACACCGCCCACAACTTGCCAGGCGGCATGGAGCCGGGGCTGAAGGAGACGTCGTTCTACGATCCGTCGAACTTCACCTTCCCGGCTGGCTGCTATGTCTGCGAGGTGGAGATCGATCCGGAAACCGGCGTGACCGAGATCGTCCAGTTCGTCGCCGCCGACGATTTCGGCAACATCATCAACCCGATGATCGTCGAAGGCCAGGTGCATGGCGGCGTCGCCCAAGGCATCGGCCAGGCCTTGCTGGAGGGCACTCGCTACGACGCCAGCGGGCAGCTTTTGACGGCGAGCTATATGGACTACGCCATGCCGCGAGCCGACGACCTGCCGTCGTTCAAGGTCTCGACCTCGAACACGCCGTGCCCGGGCAATCCGCTCGGCATCAAGGGCTGCGGCGAGGCCGGCGCCATCGGCTCACCGCCGGCGGTGATCAACGCCATCACCGACGCCATCGGCATCACCGATATCGCCATGCCGGCATCGCCGTCCACGGTCTGGGCAGCGATCCGGGCGACGAAACACTGAAACAGGAGTGAGTAGTGAATAGTTACGATTGAGGCAAAGTCGACCGGCATTACTACTCACTACTCACTACTAACTACCCACTATTTCACGGGAGACTCCCAATGTACTCAGTCAACTATCACCGCGCCGCCTCCGTCGCAGACGCCGCCAAGCTGCTCAAGAGCGGCGATGCAAAGCTCTTGTCGGGCGGCATGACGCTGATCCCTGCCATGAAGACGCGGCTTGCCGCGCCTTCCGACCTGGTCGACCTGTCGCGGATTAAGGACCTGCAAGGCGTCAAGGTGTCGGGCAAGACCGTCACCATCGGCGCGGCCACCACGCATCACGATGTCGCCAGCGACGAAAAGCTGAAGAGGGCGTGTCCGGCGCTCGCCCATATGGCGTCCCGGATCGGCGACCCGGCGGTGCGCTACAAGGGCACGATCGGCGGCTCGATCGCCAACAACGATCCGGCGGCCGACTATCCGGCAGCACTTCTGGCGCTCGACGCCACCATCGTCACCAACAAGCGCGAGATCGCGGCCGGCAAGTTCTTCACGGGCCTGTTCGAGACGGCGCTGAAAGACGGCGAGATCATCACTGCCGTGACCTTCACCGCGCCGGCCAAGGCGGCCTATGAAAAGTTCCGCAATCCCGCCTCGCGCTATGCGATCGTCGGGGTTTTCGTGGCCAAGGGCAAGGACGGCGTCAGGGTCGCCGTCACCGGGGCCGGCGACGACGGCGTCTTCCGTTCGAAGGAAATCGAGGCGGCGCTGACCAAGAGTTTCACGGCCGCCGCCCTCGACGGCATGAAGATTTCGGCGAAGAATTTGATGAGCGACATCCACGCCTCGGCCGATTATCGGGCCAATCTGATCGCGGTGATGGCCAAGCGCGCCGTGGCTGCCGCCAACGGCTGAAGATACCGATTGCCGGCCCTGGGATTGCCAGCTTTGGGAAAGGGGGCCTTCGCGGCCCCTTTTTTCGTCGCTCTCGGGTCAGATGGCCGGACATGCCAGAGTGTTGCTATCTCGCACTTGCACAACATTCTATTGCACTGCAATATGCCTGGAGGAAATGCGAGCCGGGGCTCGGAGCGCACAGTCATAGCTTGCAGCCCTTTCGCATCGTTCAAATGCGAAGGGACCGGCATGACGGATATCTCCGCGACGCAGCTTGTCGTGTCCCGGTCCAGCGCCGACACATCGTCGAGAACAAGGCTGGCCTATCTCGACGGCTGGCGCGGCCTGTCGATCGCACTGGTGCTGATCGGCCACTTCTTTCCCGTTCCCGGAATCAACCTCGGTGTCATGGGCGTCGAGTTCTTCTTCGTGCTCAGCGGCCGGCTGATGGCCGAGATTCTCTTTGTCGAACGCTATCCGCTCAAGGCGTTCTTCAAGCGCCGGTTCTCCCGCATTTATCCGGCGCTGCTGGTTTTCGTCGTCGCTTCGATGGTTGCCTTGTCCGGCACCTTTGTCGCCTTCAAATGGAAGGCGGCGCTGACGGCGCTGACATTCACCTACAATTATGCCGGGATTCTCGTCAGCCGCGCCGGCGCGCTCGACCATATCTGGTCGCTGTGCGTCGAGGAACATGCCTATGTCATCCTGGCGCTGATCAGCTTTGTTGTTTCGGGGCGTGCCCGCGTCGTCGTGCTGCTCAGTGCGCTGTCGGTGCTGGCCATGGCGAATGGCGCGATTTCATACTGGGTCTTCGGAATGGACTACGAGACCACCTATTGGCGGACCGACGTGCACATCGCCTCGATCCTGCTGTCGGCGGTGATATGCCTGCTCAAGGCCGACGACAGACTGCCGGCCTTGTTCAAGGGGCCGCATGTCGCGGTTGCGGCGTCCGTCGGGGCGGTCCTTCTGTTCATGGATGCGGTGCCGACGCCGATCCACTATCTGGTCGCGGTGCCGCTGTTGGCGCTCGCCGTCAATTCGCTCGACTTCAGCGCTCGTTACCTGACCGGATTTTTGTCCTGCTGGCCGATGGCGACGCTGGGGCTGTGGTCGTATTCGCTCTATCTGTGGCAGCAGCCGTTCTACAAATTCGTCTATTCGCAAGGCAGTGCGCCGCTGCTGATGCTGGCCGGGGCGTTCGCTTGCGCCCTGTGCAGCTATTACATCGTCGAAAAGCCGGCTCGCGCTTGGCTGAACCGCAACTGGTAGAGTTGTCGCCTCAGCCGGTGATCTGCCTGGAATAGTAGCGCACCGCCTTCTTGCCACCGTGGATCACCGCGTCGCCGACCTCGACGAAGCCGAGCGCTGCGTGAAAGGCATCCGAAGCCGGGTTGGGCGGCTCGGCATTCACCTCGCAAGTGACGATGGTCTGGCCGGCACGCAGGGCATGGTCGAACAGGTCCTTATAGAGCCTGCGGGCATGGCCGCGACCACGCGCTTCTCCCGCGACGACGACACGGTCGACATAGACGAAGCGCGGATAACGCTCGCGAAACCACAGGAAGTTCGGGCTGTCGTAGCGGGCGTCCTGGTCGAAGGTCATGATGAAGGCTTCGAGCGCACCGATGCGACGCGCATAAAACGCCTCGGCGAGCAGGAAGGACAGGCGCTCTGGCTCAAGCCACGACAACTCGGCCGCGTGCTCGTTGTTGAGGGCGAGGACGGCGGGCTCGTCCTGCGGCGAGACCCGGTCGATCGGCAAGCGTGCTTGCGTCACGTGTTTTCTTCCTTCCGGGATCATGCTCTCGCCGCCGCAATCGTCGCCGCCACCAGCGCCGCGTCGGTCACCGTGTTGCGGTACTCGCGGTCGAGGTCGGTGCCGCCCATGCCAACCTGGGGATTGCGGTAGCGCATGGCGCTCGGCACGTCCTTGAGTGCGGCGAAGTGCATTTCCGTCAGTCCGGTTTTTTCCCGCACCTCGGCGATATTCCCCGGGTCGAGCCCGCCGCAGCCGAGAATGATGATGCGCTTCCCCGCCTGCCGGACGAGGTCCGCCAGCAGGGCTATGCCTTCCAATGCGGTGTCGCGCTGGCCGCTGGTCAGCACGCGGCCGACCTTGCTGCGGATCAGCGCTTCCAGCGCTTCTGCCGGATCGCGCGTCATGTCGAAGGCACGGTGGCAGGTCACGTTCAAGGTCCCTGCCGCCTGTGCCAATTCGCTCACGCGCTTTTCGTCGATGGTGCCGTCGGCGCTCAGGCAGCCGACGACGACACCGGCCACGCCAAGCTCGCGCAGCGCGAGCACATCGGCGAGCATCGAGCTGTATTCGGCCTCGCTGTAGAGAAAATCGCCGCCGCGCGGCCGCACGATGACGTGGAATGGGATCGTCGCCAGCTCAAGCGCGGCGCGCACGGTGCCAAAACTCGGCGTGATGCCGCCTTCGACGAGGCTGGCGCACAGCTCGACCCGGTCGGCGCCGGCGGCCTGGGCGGCGAGCAGGCCATCTATGCCTTCGACGCAGATTTCGATCAGCGGCAGGCGAGGGCGTTCGGTGTCGGTCACGGGGGCATCCGTTGCTGATTCAAGACGTGCAGCCCTAGCATCGGGCTCCTTGCCGTGAAAGCCGGAACTATTGGCTCAACGCGCGACAGGTCGTTGCCGTTTGCATTGCCGCCAATTCCTCACTTGACACATTCATAACTCGTGAGTTATGCGTCAATTCATAACCAATCAGTTATTGTTTTGCATAGACGGCGCGACATCCGGCTCGGCAGAACGCACTCGCACAAAACACGTCTGAAGGAGACCACCATGCAAGCAAGACTGAAAAACCCTGTGCTTCTCATTCCCGGCGCGCTGCAGGCGCTGCTCGCGCTGGACAAGTCGACGGAAACGGCTGACCTGCCCTATGTGACACGCAAGCTCGTCCATTTGCGCGCCAGCCAGATCAATGGATGCAGCGTCTGTATCGACATGCATGCGCGCGAATTGAAGAAGGCCGGCGAAAAGGACGAACGCGTCTTCACCGTATCCGCCTGGCGGGAGACGCCGTACTTCACAGACGCCGAACGCGCGGCTCTTGCGCTTGCCGAGGCAACAACCCGGCTCTGCGACCGGCCGGACCCGGTGCCGGACGCGATCTGGGACGAGGCCGCCCGGCACTATGACGAGAAGGCGCTTGCCGCCCTGGTCGTCCAGATTGCCCTGATCAACGCCTTCAATCGCCTCAACGCCGCCACCAGACAGATGGTCGGCGCCTGGGGGTGAGCCGGAGCGGCTCGCCGATCTGCGCCGTGGCTGGTTTCGCGGCGGCGCGTCAGATCCGCAAATTGTGCGCGTTCGCGCGCACGAAGTCGATGAAGGCCCGCAGCTTGGGCGGGACGAGGCGGCGGCTGGGATAATAGAGGTGGAGCGGTTCGTAGCTGGGACAGAAAGGCTCCAGCACCTTGACCAGCGCGCCTGAGGCGAGAAGTGGCGCAGCGAGGCCTTCGACGGCGAAGGCAAGGCCAAGCCCTTGCGCGGCGGCGGTAATGCAGAGCGGAAGTGTGTTCACGATCAGGCGTGCGTCCGGCGTGAACTCGACATGGCGTCCATCGACGACGAACTCCCAGGGCGAGATTGCGCGGGTGCGGGTGAAGGCGAAGGCGATGCAGCGGTGGGCGGCGAGGTCGGCCAGCCGCGTCGGCGTGCCGTTCCTCGCCAGATAGTCCGGGCTCCCCAACACGACCGTCTGCAGCGGCCCGCCCAGACGCGCGCCGATCATATCCTTCTCGAGAAGCTCGCCGATCCGCAGACCGGCATCGAAGCCCTGAGCGGCGATATCGACGAAATTGTCGTCGAAGATCACGCTAAGCCGCACTTCCGGGTAAGCGTCCATGAACGGCCCCATCAGCGGCTCGATCAGCAGCGGCGCGGCGATCCACGGCAGGCTCAGGCGCAGCGTGCCGGCGGGGCGATCGCGGGTCTCGCGTAGCGCCGCGCCAGCTGCCCAGATCTCCTCGGCCGCTGGGCGCACGTGGTCGAGGTAGTGGGCGCCGGCTTCGGTCAAACCGACGCTGCGGGTCGTGCGGTTGAGGAGCCGCACCCCCAGACGCTCCTCGAGCCCCTTGACGGCCTCGCTCAACGAGGCCGGAGCGACTCCGAGTTCGGCGGCAGCGCGGGTGAAGCTCTTGGCCTCCGCGACCTTCACGAAGGCGACAATCCCGCTGAACTGGTCGAGGCGCATTGTGAGGAAATTCCAAATAGCCTTGTCGAACTATACGGATTTTTCCGGCGAACAAAAAGCGTCATGTTGGGTCCGACGAAACAGGCAAGGAGACAGGACCGATGACCAGGCTTGCTTCGCTTGCCGCCGGCGCTCTCCTGGCGGTGTCTACCTCCCCCGCGAACAGCGGTCCGCAGGAAGACCGCAACATCCAGCTCATCAAGGACTATTACGCTGCTTACGCGACCGGGAATCCGGAGGCGGTCCGGCCCTTCCTCGCGCCCGACATCGTGTGGCGCATTCCCGGCCATCATCCGCTCGCCGGCGACAAGCGGGGGCCGGAGGAGGTGGTCGCCTTTTTCCGCGGCCTGGCCGACGGCAAATTCAGGGCTGAGCCGATCTTCTTCCAGGCGCAGGGCGACCTCGTCGTCGACATTCATCGCGGCTGGTCGAACGTCGGCTCAGGTCCCGAGATCGACCAGCTCTACGCCCTGATGTTCCGCATCCAGGACGGCAAGATCACTGAAGCACAGAATTTTTTGACCGACATGTACCAGTCGGATGCCTTCTACTGGGCGCACTACCCGCTGAAGCCACTGCCTGGCCGACTGGCGGATGACCGCTGAGGAGACTTGCGATGCTGAAAACCTTGACATTAGCCGCTGCAATCGCCGTCGCGCTCGCCTCCACTGCCTTCGCCGCACCGCGCGTCGAGCGCGTCACTTTCGCCTCGCATGGCGAGCAGATCGTCGGCGACCTCTATCTGCCCGAGGATCTAGACGCGATGGAAGCTCGGCCCGCGCTGGTCGTGACCGGCGCCTGGATGACGGTGAAGGAACAGATGTCGGCCCGCTACGCCCGCGAGATGGCCGACCGCGGCTTCGTCGCCTTGACCTTCGATTTTCGCGGTTGGGGCGAAAGCGGCGGCGCACGTCGCCAATACGAGGATCCCAGCGCCAAGATCGCCGATATCGAGGCGGCGGTCGCCTATCTCGCGACCCGGCCCGAGACCGACAAGGACCGCATCGGCGGGCTCGGCATTTGCGCCAGCTCCGGCTACATGGTCACTGCCGCCGCTAAAAATACGGCGATCAAGTCGGTCGCCCTAGTCGCGCCCTGGCTGCACGATGCCGAGGTGGTCGAGAGGACCTATGGCGGCAAGGACGGCGTCGCGCAGCTCGAAGCTGTCGGCGATGCGGCCGAGGCCGCGTATCGCAGCACCGGCAAACAGGCCTTCCTGCCCGCCGCCAGCCTGACCGACGATCGCGCGATCATGTTCAAGGTACCTTATTACACCGAGCCCGATCGCGGCATGATCCCGGCCTGGCGCAACGAGACCGATCCGGCCTTCTGGCGAGGGTGGCTGACATTCGATGCGATCCAGGCTGCTCCGCGCCTGCACCAGCCCTTTCTGATGGTGCATAGCGAGGCGGCTGCTATCCCGCAGGGCGCGCACAAATTTTACACGCGGCTGACCAACTCCAAGCCCAAGCGGGTGCTGTGGCTCGACGAGGTTACCCAGTTCGACTTCTATGACCGCGCCGCGCCGGTGAAGGCGGCGAGCGACGCTGTCGACGCGCACTTCCGCACCACGCTGGGCAGTGCAGGGAAGGCGGGACAATGAGCCCCGTCAGCCGCCGGCACGTCTTGGCCTCGGCAGTCTTCGTCGCGACGCTCGCCGCCACCCCTGCGCCGGCCTTGAGCACTACGCCGTCCCCAGCTGCGCTGACGGTCGAAGAGAGGATCGCCATTGCCGAGGCAGTGGCGGGGATCGGCCTATATGCCGATTTGCGCGAATGGAACCAGGTCAAATCGTATTTCGCGGCCCGCGTCACGACCGACTATACGAGCCTTTTCGGTGGCGAGGTCGCGACCAGCGACCGCGACGCGCTGATTGCCCAGTGGCAAGACCTGCTGCCGGGCTTCGACGCTACCCAGCACCTCATCACCAACATCGTTGTCGAAGGCGCGGGCAACGATGCCGTTGCGCGCAGCCATGTTCGCGCGACCCACTGGATCGCCACCCGGTTCTGGACGGTCGGTGCCAGCTATCTCCACCGGTTGGTGCGGACACCAGAAGGCTGGCGCGTCAGCGCCATTTCCATCCATCGCTTATACGAGGAGGGCGACCGCGCCGTGCTGACCGCCGCCGCGGACCGGATGAATGCAGGGGCTAAGTGAGCATTCGGATTTGCGCATGCCCGGTCGTGCGGGTTGCTCGGAGCGTCATCAATGTGAATATTGATCGACATGTCGGGGTAGGCTTGGCGCATGCGGTATCAGTGCCGCGAACTGCGGAGGCAAGACATGACCCTTTCACTGCAGGAGATTTCGGATCGGCTTGAGATCGAACAGCTGCTTATTCGTTATTGCTACGCCGTGGACGATCGCGACTGGGAAGCCTATCGGAACGTATTCACACCCGATGCCGTGCTTGACGACACTGTGACGGGCGGAATCAGGAGCGGTGTGGAAGAGCATATTGCTTTCATGAAAGGCGCCCTGTCGAAGATATTGATCTCGCAGCATGCCATTTCGACAATTCTTCTTGAAGTCCGAGGGGACGAGGCCAGCGCGCGCGTGCATTGTTCCTCGGCGAAGGCAAAAGGCAGGTCTTCTTCCAAGGGCTCTGGTATCGCGATCGCGTCGTGCGCACGACCGAGGGTTGGCGCATCAGCGAACTCGTCGAGGAAGGATATTGGACTCACAATTTACCGGAAGGGTTCACGTTCTGACCTCCGTGGCGGGCTGTAAGGGTCCGCCACGGACGCTGTGTTCAGAAATGCCAGCTACTGGCGCAACACCGTGTTCTTGGTGCCTTCTTCGACCTGATCTATGACCAGCAGCTTCACCGGATCGGCGCCGACATTGGTGGCCTGATGCCACTGCCCGATCATTTCGATGATGAAATCGCCTGACTTGTATGTGTTGCTCTTGCCGGTCTCGACATTGGTGACCTGAAGGGTCCCGGCCTCGACATACGCATAGCGGGGAAACGGGTGCTTGTGGACCGGCAAGGTCGCGCCCGGCGCGATCTCAAAGGACGAAACCAGGACCTGCACGTTTTTCTGCGGCAGCACTATCGGCTGGCCGGAGGCGGTTTCCGTGCGTGAGGCAAGTGGAGACACGACAACCGGCGTCCCGCTGCTGTCCAGCGCTTGAGCGGCATTCGCAAATAGCGAGGCCGCGAGCAGCAGCGTCGTCGATACCAGGATTTTTCGCATGATTCCTCCCAAGCCCAGCTTCACCATCGCGCAGCAGATATCCGCGCGCAAGCGTCTCCTTTCGCGAGGCTTAGGCGCCTCTCCTGAACATGCCAGGCGTCATGCCATGCGCAGCCCGGAACGTGCGGGAAAGATGGCTCTGGTCGGCGAAACCTGCCGCAATGGCGGCATCGGCGAGGCCGAGCCCCTGTTCGATCAAGCAGCTGGCGCGACGCCGTCTCCGGTCGCGGATATAGGCTGCGGGCGTCAGGCCGATCGCCTTCTTGAAATCCCGGATGACCTGGAACCGGGTCACGCGCGCGGCGTCGGCAAGCCGCTGCAGGTTGAGTTGCGAGCCAAGTTCGCTTTCGACAAGATTCTCGTAGAGCGAGAACCTCTGCCACGATCCCGAGCTTTCGACCTCCTCTGCCAGCCCGCCCCAATCGCCATGCCGAACGATGAGATGCCTCAAGGCGACGAGCAGCGACGCCTCTGCCTGCGTCGCGTCCTGGGACGTCGAGCCTTCATGCGCCGCCGCCAACGCTGTTGCGAGACCGCCGTCCTCGATGATCGCGTGCGAGAAAACCGGAGCGCCATCGCCTCCCAGCTCGCGCGCGACCGTCGTCATCAGCGGCACCGAGGGATAAAAGGTCCGGTAGGCCCAGCCTTCATCAGCACCTTGTTCCCCGTCATGCCACTCCTCGGGATTGACGACGGCAATAGTGCCTGCCGGAGCGACAACGCTGTGGCGTCCGATGCGAATGCGTTCGCAGCCAGAAGTAATCAGCGCGATCACATAGGTGGGGTGCGTGTGCAACTCGTAACGATGCTGCGTGAAGCGCGCCTTGAACAGGCCAAGGTCAGGGAAGCAGGGATGACGCCAGTATTTACTGGTTTCGTTCGCGTGCACGTCTTTCGTCCCTACTGCGGTCAATCTGGTTCAAGACGCCTCTTGTGCGACCTTCTAATCGTGATTCCGATCAAACCGCCCCGTTGCCGGCGTAGAAGGAGAGCATCGTGCTCCATAATGACCCCATCGCCGCCCTGACGCCAGAGGTCGTAGCCTGGCGCCACCACATCCATTCCAATCCGGAACTCGGATTCAACGAGCACGAAACCGCACGCTTCGTCACCGAGAAACTGCGCTCCTTCGGCTTCGACGAGGTTCATGAGGGGATCGGCGGCACCGGTGTTGTCGGCATCCTGCGCAGCGGCACGGGCACACGCGCCATCGGTCTTCGCGCCGAGCTGGACGCGCTTCCGGTCGTGGAGAAGACCGGCTTGCCCTATACCTCCAGGAATGCGGGCGTGATGCACGCCTGCGGCCATGACGGCCACACCGCCATGCTGCTCGGCGCCGCCAGACTGCTCAGCCAATCCCGTGCCTTCGACGGCACCGTCTATTTCATCTTTCAGCCAGCCGAGGAAAACGAAGGCGGCAGCATGCGCATGATCGAAGACGGCGTGTTCAAGCGCTTCCCGGTCGAGGCGATGTATGCCGTCCACAACTGGCCGGGGGTCAGGCTCGGCACGATCGCCGCTCGCGTCGGACCGCAGATGGCGGCGGTCGACAATTTCGAGCTGACCTTCGAGGGTCTTGGCGCGCATGCCGCCATGCCACAGCTCGGCGACGATCCGATCCTGGCGGCGGGTGCGTTTGTCCAGGCCGTTCAACGCATCGTCAGCCGCTCGGTCGATCCGCAAACCGCGCTTGTCGTCAGTCTCACCCAGATCCACGGCGGCAATGTCGGCAACATCGTGCCGGGCAAGGTCTGGCTGCAAGGCACTTGTCGGTTTTTCGAGCCGGGCCATTCCGATCACTGCGAGAAGCTGATCGGCGAGATCGCCCGGGGCATTGCCGCAGCCCATTCGCTCAAGACCACGCTCGATTACAGGAAGGGCTATCCGCCGCTCATCAACACCGCCCACGCGACAGCTCGCGCTGTCAAGGCGGCCGCCGCAACCGTCGGGAGGGATAACGTCTCGACCGAGTTCAGCCCGAGCCTGGGCTGCGAGGATTTCGCCTTCATGATCCGCGAGGCCGGCGGCTGCTACGTGTGGATCGGCGCCGGCGATGTCGGCCCCGGCGAGGGCCTGCACGGCGATCGCTATGTCTTCAACGACGAAATCGTGCCGACTGTGATGCGCTATTACGTCAATCTGGTTGAGCAAACGCTTGCCGTCTCGTGAACCGTCAGAGGGGAATTGATGGTCCAGCGAGAACTGCCGATCTGAACGCGCTTCGTCGTCAGCGCGCCAACCCGGCGCATTTCACCCGGCCGTGGCCTCGAGTTGCTCTAGGGGAACGGGACTTCCGAGCGCCGCCTGCGCCGTATCGGCCTGGTTTTCGTCGACATGCGCCATCACGAGAATAACTCCTTGAACAAGGTTGGGCTCACCCGGTTTTTTGGCGAGTGTCTGGAGAAGCCCACCAGCAAAGCCGCCGCAGGCTCCTCCGACGAGAGTCAGGCCAGCCGCCGCTCCGACAGGATCAATGCCGGTGGTTCCAAAAGTCCACAGGCCGATTAACAGACCAGCTGCCGCGCCAAGGGCGGCACCGCCCGGACCGCGCAGGACAGCGCCGATTTCGTCGTCGTAGGGTCCGATGACGCTGATCTGTTCGTGAGAAACTCCTGCCGCCTGAAGCGCGGCAACGGCACGCGCTGCCTGGTCGCGGGAATCGAAGAGTCTGCTGATTGTTCTCATTTGACGCTGCCCATAACATAGTCGCCCGCCGCTCGTTTAGAAGCGGCGGGCGTCTCCTCCCTCTCGTTCAGGTCACTGAATGATTTTGACGATCTTGCGTGTGCCTGGATCAACGACAACGGTCCGATTGTCCACGACAACGTACCGGTATTCGACGTCGGGAACTTCATGAAGCTCGACCGTATCGGGTAGCGTTGAGCCGATATTGAGTTCCACCCCGGGGAGCTCCACCGATGCGAGCGGCTGCTTTTCCACATATTCCCTAATGACGGTCTCCTGCTCAGGCGCGATGATCACGTCCTGAGCGGCAGCGGTGCCGACACCTGCCAATAGCAGAAATCCGGCGGCTGCAGTGGAAAGACGCATTTTCATGGTTGCCTCCTTATGTGAGCTCTCTTGGCATCATTCTTCGCGCTAGACTCGCTCAAACATGAGACCGCTGCAAACGTTCCTTGGCTGGGCTTCGGTCCGATCCGTGAGGCCCTGCCGTTGGACTTAAGTCTGATCTGCTGCGCGCAATGGGGCCGGATGTCGAGCGGTCCGGAACCGCGATTGCCCGGACTCGTTCGGCGCAAATTTACGGGACGAGTTCATGGAGAGGGGTGGCCGCCACCCTCATTCGGCAGCCCGCTTCCGACCGACATTTCTCACCCGTGTCAAACTCGCCAGGAGAAAGGAAATGGCCGACGAGAAAAGCAACCAAGACTTCCTCGACCGCAGGCGCCTGTCGGTCGACGAGTACTACGAGGTGGAACATTTCGCGCGAGAAAATGGCGTTTCGCCGAGCCAAGTCAGTAGGCTGATCAAAAAGAACGGTAACGATCGGATGACGCTCACTCAAGCGGTGAGAGCATTGCGCGACCAGAAGTGAAAAATACGCCGCACCTTCCGCCGCGATTGGCGATCAGGCGTTGCACCATCTGTGCCGGGGAGATCGAAAGCATCGGAACTGGCGCTTCATGGCTTTGCTGCCTCGCTCAACGAGGGCAGTGGAGCTTATGCGAAAAAACCGCCGGGTGTGGTTTCCGTCCAGTCTGTAAAGCCCTAAGTTCCCTAGGGATTGATCAGTTGCAGATCAAAGATGGCGTCGCTTAGCGTCGTTCGACAACAGATTGGCCGGTTCTCTCGAATCGTGCCGCTGGCGCGACGCGCCGCCGACTGGGCCGTTGGGGATATGGCGCCATACAGAGCGACAGGACTGATCGATCGATGGAACGCACTGTCGCTGGCCACTCAGTTTCTGCTCGCGGGCGGACTATTCTCGCTGTCGGCGATGATCGTGGTGGGAATTTCCGTGACAAGCCAGATAGAAGCCGCGGTGACCCGGAACTCGGCTTCTGCGACAGCTCTCTACGTCGACAGCGTTATCGCGCCGCTGCTCCCCGACATGCGCAGGAGCGAAGTGCTGGAGGAGAGCGTTGCTCATGCGCTGGATGAAACGCTGGGGCAAGGCGCGCTCGGCAAAAGGCTCCAATCCTTCAAGCTCTGGCGCCGCGACGGAACCATCCTCTATTCGACCAACAAAGATTTGGTCGGGAAGCGCTTTCCACCCAGCGACAATCTCCGGGCCGCATTCGCAGGCGACATGGTCGCTGAATTCGACAAACTCGATGACCTGGATAGCCAGGCTGAGCGGGACAGCGGCTTGCATCTTCTTGAAATCTATAATCCGGTACTTCAGCCGTGGTCGGGCGAAGTCGTGGCTGTTTTGGAATTTTATGAGATCGCCACCGATTTTGAAACGAACCTCCGGCAGGCACTCGTCCGAACCTGGCTCGATGTCGCTGCCGTCACCGCAATTTTTTTCCTCGGGCTTTCGGCGATCGTCTTTCGCGGCAGCCGCACGATTCGTTCCCAGAGCCGGTCATTGAAGCAGCGCATTGCCGAACTTTCCGATCTGCTTGCTCAAAACCGGATGTTGAGATTGCGGGTGCAGCGTGCTTCGCAGCGCGCCACGGCGCTTAACGAACGTTACCTCAGGCGGATCGGCGCGGACCTGCATGACGGGCCGGCGCAACTGGTTGCCCTCGCTGCACTGGGCATTGACAGTCCCGTGCTTGCCGATCCCGCCACGCCGGCTGCGGCGCGTGCACGCGAATTGCAGGCCATCAAGGCCAATTTGGACGACGCGATGCGAGAAATCAGGAACGTCAGCAAGGGCCTTGTGCTGCCGCATGTCGAGAATGCCGAGCTGACCGAAATACTCGAGCTTGCCGTGCGAGCGCACGAAGAGCGGACCGGCGTCAAAGTGATGCTGTCCATGACCGGGGGGCACACATCCTTGTCGCCAGCGGCCAAGATCTGCCTCTTTCGCTTCATCCAGGAGGCGCTGAACAACGGTTTCCGCCACGCCGGAGGTGCCGGCCAATCGGTCGCGAAACATTTCGACGGGGAGCGCGTTTTTATCGAGGTTTCCGATACCGGCCCCGGTTTTGACCCGAAGATCGTCCACCCTGAAGGGCTGGGGCTCGTCGGGTTGCGTGAGCGGGTAGAAAGCCTCGGTGGCCAGTTTGCCGTAACATCTTCACAAAATGGCACGATGGTGAAAATGGTTCTCAATACAGTTGAAATGGGACAGGCGTGATGCCAGCAGCCATAAAACTCGCCGTCATCGATGACCACCCGCTGTTCAGGGAAGGCGTCGTGCGCACTCTCGAGCAGATCGGCGGCTTCGAGATTATTGCGCAAGGCAGCAGCAGAGATGACGCCCTGCGGATATCGGAAGACCAGCAGCTCGATATTCTCCTGATGGACATCTCGGTGCCTGGAGGGGGCCTGAGTGCGATCGAGCCGGCTCTGCAGCGACACCCGGATCTGAAAATTGTGATGCTGACGGTTTCGGAGGAGAACCAGGACGTCGTGACCGCCTTGCAGAGCGGGGCACGAGGCTATGTCCTGAAGGGTGTCGGGTCGAGAACCCTGGCCGCCATACTGCGCACGGTGGCGCTAGGCGAAAGATATGTTTGCCCGCAATTGTCGGCGCGTGTGCTGGTCGACTTGTCTACCCGATCAACCACGACGGCGAAAGCCGACGTGCTGGCCGAACTCACCAGTCGCGAAAGAGAGATCCTGACGCTCGTTGCCGCGGGATTGAGCAACAAACGGATCGGTCTTCAGCTGAACCTGCACGAGAAAACCATAAAGCACCACATGACGCGCATTCTTTCCAAGCTCAACGTGAGCAACCGGACCGAAGCTGCGATGACGTTGCGCGACGCCACCGAGCGTCAGCATTCGCCTGTTCCCCATTCTGCCTGAAGCAAATGGGGCCTTGCGGCCCGTGAACTGGTCATCACTCGATCATGGCGAGCAGTCTTGCCCGATCGGAGTTCGTTGCCTGCCGCCGAATGATGGTGCGGCCCATGGCATCCCGCATTTCATAATGGCGACCGTCGATGCGCTCGCTGAGCCCGTTGGAATGCACCACACCCACACTTGGCCCGTGCACTTCGATCCGGTCTCCAGTGGCCGCATTGATATATAGTTTTGGCTTGTTGCCGGGGTTTACCGCGGTGACCGCATCTTCGGGGGGATTGTCTTTCGGTGATTTTGATTTGCCCTTGCCCGCGCCGTTGGAGTTTGAATTCCCGGGGGTTCCAGAATTTCCAGCGTTCCCAGAATTTCCAGCGTTCCCAGAATTTCCAGCATTCCCGGAGTTTCCGGCGTTTCCAGAATTTCCAGCGTTTCCGGAATTCCCGTTGCCACCATTCTGTGCCCAGGCGACCTGCGGGCTGAGCGTCAGGGATAGGCGGTCTTGTCCCACACGGTAGGGGCTCATGACGAGAACCAAGGTCGATGCAGCGAGGCAAATGGCGACGCGAAGCCTTCGTCGCCGCACGACAGGCGTCATCAATAAATTTGCCAATGTCACGTTAGAAATATCCTCTAACCGTTACGGTCTGCGCTGCATTATGCCTATTGTTTCCGAGCCAATCCTCTGTGCGCTGCACCGACTTGTCACGCTTCCGCCATCACAAGGCGATGTCAAGGCCCACCGGTCTCAGGGGAGAAACCGGTGGGTCTCGCTAGCGCAGGAAGGGACTCATTGCTGCGCAAGCGTGTTGCCTTCATCGATCGGGTCCCATCAGCCGATAATAAGCCCAACGGCCGCAACCCCGAACACCAAGCCAAATACCGGGAAAAGCAGCCAACGTGCCTGCTGAATGCTGTGGTCCATTGCAGCCTCCTGTCAGGGGGGTCGGCATCGCAACGACGCCTGCCGGAGCCCGGTTCCTGAAACTCCCCTATTGGGGGCTTTTGCGATAGCAGCCCCGGACCAAAGCACTGCCTGTGCCAGCCCATGGTCTGCCAGCCGGTAGACTGAAGTCCTGCCCGGGGTTGATGAAGGCACCGTCGAGGGATGATCGATGAGGGTTCGGCCGGAAGGGTCCTCGACACGCAAAATGCCCGCCAGCTTGAACAGCGGGGTGTACCGGCGACATAAATGGCCGTCGCCGTCCGATGAGTGGAGACTGCCCTCCAACTTCAAACGATGAATGGTGAGGGGCCCGCCGCGGGTGCGGCGAGCCCCTTCACGCCCGACAAAGGCGTTAGGTCAGAATAAGGACGATCTTGAGCGTATCCGGGTCGACGATGACGATTCGGCCATCAGCCAACACGAAATACTCGTAGGATTCGTAAGCCGGGACGATCTTGACAATTCGCGGTGGCAGACGATGCAGTCTGACCTTCTGCCGCGGGACCTCGATGCCCACGGAGATGTCAAAATCGACGTCGGAAACCGGTTCGACCTTCTCCTCCTTCAGGACCTGGGTGATTTCCGTTTTCTGTTCAACGGTCACATTCTCGATCGAGCCGGTCGATGTCTCATCCTGCTGAGTGGAGGTCTTGCCCTGGGTTTGCTGCTCGGTGGTGGTACCGGCCTCGCCCTGGGACTGCTGCTCGGTCTGGACCTTCCCCTTGTCCTGCGCCTGTTGCTCGGTTGTGGTGCCAGCCTCGCCCTGGGTCTGCTGCTCGGTCTGGACCTTCCCCTTGTCCTGCGCCTGTTGCTCGGTGGTTGCGCCGGCCTTGCCCTGAGCCTGCTCATCGGTCCGCACCTTCGCTTTGCCTTGAGCCTGCTCCTCGGTGGCGGTACCGGTCTCGCCCTGGGTCTGTTCGCCCATCTTCGAGCCCTTCGGACAATCGGCCGAGCCGGGTGCGCAACCGGTGCCGGCGCCCGGTTGGATTTCGGCCGGCTGCTGTTCCTGGGCAAGTGCTGCTCCGCAGCCAACGCCGATGGCCAGCATACTGGTGATCAGAACTTTTTTCATGAGATAATCTCCTTCGAAAAGTCTGTCCCTTCAGGGGGGGGAACCACCTCCAAGAAATTTTGTTCCAGGCGAATTGACCGGGCGGAGCACTGTACGCGTTCCACAGCGACCAATCTCCGAACATGAGCCTGCGGTTTGTCCTTTGAGAATGGAACACTGTCCCGCCACGAAAGTTTAAACGCCAGCAGCATCGTATTGTCCCCTCATACAAATGCTGCGAGATCGGTGGCCCCGATCAGCCCGCGTCCTCTCCCCGAGGGCGCGGGCTTTCTGCTGTTGTGAGAGCCTGCTGTAGATCCGCATGCAGTCTCAATCTTACGATGAGTTTGCTTCAATCCCCAAATTGATGTCCTTCCTTGACAGCAAAAAGTGCTGTTCACATATTTTCCCGCAGCCGTCGCTCACGGCTCTCGTGGAAGCTCAAACACTCGTTCAGTTGAATGGAGGTTCTAATGAACGACAGGACTTTCGACCGGCCTGTTTTCGTCAAGAAAGGGGCGTTTATGGTGGAGGAAATCGGATGCTTGGCTGATGCTTTCGAGTTCCTGGAGGAATGGCCGAAGAACCGTAGAGGGCCAATCTTTGACACGGCGTTCCGAGCTTGCCAGCGCGCTTATGATAGCCAAGTCCCATTTCAGTTGCACGCGAAGCTTTTGCCGGCTTCGCCAGATCGGCCAAAATCCTAGCGGACGTCTCTGCAGCTATGCCCTGGATGACGGCACCGAAAACCGGTCGTGGTGGCGTGACGGCCTAACCGAGGTAGTGCCTGGCGAAAGATGGCCGGCGCCGCAGGGGGCGGGGAAGGTGGGGTTGCCTAGGTTGGCGCCGGCCAAGCGGCGTTGGGGTTCGCCACGAAGAAAGAGTGGCAAAATTCGCCGGATTGATTATGGCGTGATCGCGGAAGTTCGCCGGTCTAGCCATAGCAGGCGCACCTCGATGCTTCCGATCCTGTCCCGAGCTGGGCGAGATACATCAGGGTCCGGCTGCGTACAACAGGCGCAGAACGCCCGTGCTGCTCCAAGATGCGATCATGACTTTGGTCATGAGATTTTTCTTCCCAAAGCTATAGGATCCGCTCGCTCGTGGCAGGCTACGCCGCCATATTTGCGGTGACTGTCCGGTAAGTCGTGGCCGGTCTCAGACATACCGGCTGCTAACGATCTGGCCACTCGGCTGTAATGCCGGACGAGACTCGTGTTTTACGACGGCTATATTAAAATGGATTAAATCGCGGTTGACCATACTTCGCCACTTTATTCAAGACTAGCCCGGTTTCACGGTTTTTGTCTTTGATAAACGGCGGCGAAATAGTAAGGTGGCCTGTAACATTCGCTTTAGGGAACTGAGCCTCAACTTTCGTTTAAGGAGAGATCATGAACAAGATCATGTCGGGTTTGCTGGCGGCCGCGTTATCGGTATCGTTCGCGACCACCATAGCAGTGCCTGCTGACGCAGCTCAGATATTCCTGCCGCAAGCGCCGTCCGTTTCGACTGATGTGCAGACGGTTGACCATAATCCGTGGGGGAAGCGCCACAACCGCAAAAACCGCAAATTTTCGCGCCACGATGGCTCCCACTGGAACGGCCATCGCGGTTATCGTGAGTACCGTCGCGGCCATCGCCGTCATGGCGACTACTGGTTCCCGCTGGCTGCATTCGCCACCGGCGCGGTGATCGGCAGTGCGATCATCAACAACAACCAGAACCGTGTTAATCGTGGCGACGCCCATGTCGAGTGGTGTTACGACCGGTACCGCAGTTACCGCGCGTCCGACAATACGTTCCAGCCCAACTACGGACCTCGACAGCAGTGCAATTCGCCCTACTGATTCGGCGAGTTGAATGTTGACAGAGCCCGTGCCGGCAACGGCGCGGGCTTTTTATGCCGACTGACCGCATCACCGCACCCCGCTTCGGCGGGGAGGCTGCCATTTCCTGATAGCTTCAATGGGTATGCGTGGAATTTGGCTCCCCGGGCCGGATTCGAACCAGCGACCAACCGGTTAACAGCCGGTTGCTCTACCACTGAGCTACCGGGGAACAGACGCTCTCATGTGAGTGGCGCAGCCTATAGCAAACCCGTTTCGGCTTTGCAAAGAAGCATTTCGTATTTTTCGGCGCTTTTTCGCGCGACGACTTCTCGCAATCATGTGCGCGCGTCCTCATATGAGCCGTCTGACGGGCTGCGCGGAACCGAAAAGGTGGTTGCGGCATTCGTCAGCTGGTGCTTTTACTTTGCCCGAACGGACCACCAACCAGACATGAGCGCAGCAAGCCACAACCATCCACCGGCACGGAAAATATCGGTCTTCGGCCGTCAATTCACCATGCCGCGCTCGCGCGGCCTCAGGATTGCGATCGGCGTCGTGCTGATCTTCGGCGGCATTCTCGGCTTCCTGCCGATCCTGGGCTTCTGGATGATTCCGATCGGATTGCTGGTGCTCTCCTACGAGTTTGCCTTGGTGCGCCGCCATCGGCGCCGGCTCGTCGTGTGGTGGGAGCGGCGGCGGCGGCCGAACTGACGACGTGGCAAGCCTCTGTGAGGGGCGCGTCTTTCCAGCCCGACTCGACCCGGCTAATGCCCGGAGCGCTTTCCCGGCCCTCGCAATTCTCCTTCAGAATGGCGGAGCCTTCTGCTTACCCGACGTAAGTCCAGGCCCTGGGCTTCTCTTTGCCATATTCGATACTTAACGGTTAACTAATGTATTAATTGCAGCATGCGTGTCGACGATTCGACACGTGGCATCATGGCCCAGAGGAAACCGTCCGGAATGCACCATGGCCGCTTGACGGCATTTTCGCCGCAACCTATTGGAACCGGGTGGAACGCCGGGAGCAATGAGGCCTCGTGGCGGAGTGGTTACGCAGAGGACTGCAAATCCTTGCACCCCGGTTCGATTCCGGGCGAGGCCTCCAATTGCCCAAGCTCCCGCGCACCAGCGCCAGGGGGCTCGAGTTCCGGTCGAAATGAGCCGCGGCCCCGGCGCGGCGAGCAGATTGGTTTTGGGCAGATTGGTTGGGATATGAGCGCTGATTTTGCCGAACGCCGGGTGAAAATGGTCGATGGCCAGATCCGCACCACCGACGTGACCAGCGCGCCGTTGCTCGACGCGATGCTCGTCGTGCCGCGCGAGGCCTTTGTCGCCCCCGGCCAGCGCGATCTAGCCTATATCGACGAAGACATCCGCATTGCCAATGGAGCGGATGGCCCACGCTATCTCATGGAGCCTTCGCCGCTGGCCAAGCTGATGCAATTGGCCGAGATCGGCCCTGGCGATTCGGCGCTCGATGTCGGCTGCGGCACCGGCTATGCGGCGGCGATCCTGTCGCGGCTGGCAAAGTCGGTCGTCGCGCTGGAAAGCGATCCGGCATTGGCCGAGACCGCCATGTCGACGCTTTCGGCGCTGGGCTGCGACAACGTCAGCGTGGTCAAGGGATCGCTGCCGGAAGGCCATGCCGCGGAGGCGCCCTACGATGTTATTTTCATCGGCGGCAGCGTGGAGAAAGTGCCGGCATCGCTGCTCGACCAGCTTGCGGAGGGCGGCCGTCTCGTCGCCGTCGAAGGGCAGGGGAATTCGGGTGTGGCCCGATTGTTTCTTAAGACAGGGGGGGTTGTAACCGGAAGAGGCGCATTTAATGCGGCAATTAAGCCACTACCGGGATTTGAACGTATCCGTGCGTTTGAGTTCTGAATGATTTTGGCTTGCAGCAGAGGCGTTGTCATGTTCGCTTGCGCTTGAACAATCGTTGCTGATCCGCATGACTGGGGTACTCTTGGGGGCTGACAGCAGGGAACCTGAAACACACCGCGCCGGCTGCTCGAATGAGAGAAGCCGGCGCGGTGCGGTTCCCATGCAAAACGAATGAGGGAATAACGTGCCGTCTTTACGCAAGAGTCTTTTTGCCGCCGTCCTTGTTTCCGCGACCGCGCTTTCTCCGCTGGCCGCCTCGGCGGAAACCATCCTTGGTGCACTTTCAAAAGCCTACCAGAACAATTCTTCACTCAATTCGGCCCGCGCCGGCGTCCGCGTCACCGATGAGGGCGTCGCCATCGCCAAGTCCGGCTGGCGCCCAACCATCACCGGTTCCGCGAGCATCGACTACTCCAGCAGCCGCAACACTCGCTTGAACCAAAGCGTCAACTTGACCACGGGTAACTTTGGCGTCCAGATCGACCAGACCCTGTTCGACGGCTTTCAGACCAAGAACAACGTCGCCGCCGCTGAATCGCGAGTCCGCGCCTCGGTCGAGAGCCTGCGCAACACCGAAGAGAATATCTTGTTCAACGCGGCAAGCGCCTACATGGACGTGATTCGCGATCGGCAAGTGGCGGTGCTGACCGAGCAGAACCTGCAATTCCTGACCGAGCAGGCGCGCGCGGCGCGCTCGCGCTTCGAGGTCGGCGAAGGCACCCGCACCGACGTGGCGCAGGCCGACGCCGAGCGCTCCTCCGCCGTGGCGGAACTGGCCGCGGCCCGCGCGCAGGCGCTGGCGAGCGCTGCGACTTATCGCCAGATCGTCGGCGACGAGCCGGGCAGACTCAGGGCCGCTTCGCCGCTGTCGAAGCTGTTGCCTTCAAACCTCGACGCGGCAATCGCGATTGCATCCATTGAGCACCCCGCCATCCTCGCCACCCAGCATCTGGTCGACGCGGCGGCATTTTCGGTGAAATCGTCCGAAGGCGCGCTGCTGCCGCAGGTCTCGGCTTCCGCCGGCGTTTCCAGCACCTATCGCGACACGAGGGCGGGTCTGGGCGTTCCCGATTCGGCGCAGGATGGCACAACCAATTCGGCCAGCATCGGTGCCACACTGACTATACCGATCTATTCGGGCGGCCGGAACTCGGCGACGGTGCGCCAGAATAAGGAATCACTCAGCCAGGCGCGGATCGAGGTCGATGTCAGCCGCGACACCGTGCGGCAAGCCGTGACCTCGGCGTGGACGCAATATACTGCCGCCCAGCAAACCGTGGTGGCCAACAGGCAGGTGATCGCCGCCGCGCAACTTGCCTTGAGCGGCGTCATCGAGGAGCGCAATGTCGGCCAGCGCACCACGCTCGACGTTCTCAATGCCCAAGCCACCCTGATCACTGCCAAGATCAACCAGGCCAGTTCCGAACGCGATTTGGTGGTGGCGAGCTATGCCATTCTCTCGGCGGTCGGTCGCCTTTCGGTCGATCGTCTCGCTCTTCAGGTGACGAAATACAGACCTGAAGAGCATTACAATGCGGTCAAGGACAAGTGGATCGGTCTGCGCACCCCAGACGGTCGCTAATCGTTCCACCAGTTTCAAATCTCGTCCAATTTCAAAGTATTAGAGCCCGTGCGTTCAAAAGAATGCGCGGGCTCTAATCTGTTGAAATCCAACACACCCTCAGATTGGGGATTCTCGTAAGGCGATCCGTCGGTTACGCTGTTGCCATGATTCGAATCCGGCTTGGCCGGACTGGAAATCTGCAACGAGTCACAAGGGCGGCGGATGTGACGATGGCGACGGCAAGCAGCGTGCAACGCGAACCTTCCATGGAAGAGATACTGGCTTCCATCAGGAGGATCATCGAGGACAATGATACCGGTCGCAAGCAGCCGGACGAAGCGGACGACCTGCTGCAGGATTTGGCGTCGGTGACTGTGCCAGCACCGGTGGCCGGGGCGCCGCCGGAGGCAGGCAGGGCGCCGTCGGGGGCAGGCGGGACGCCGCCGGAGGTGGATGCGTTTCGCGCCGAATTGCGTCCGGGATTTGACGCCAGAAGGCCGGCCACGCTGGCTGAGGTGCAGAGGCCTCCATCGGCCGCCGAGCCCGTCGTCGCGCGCATGGAGCCGCCGGTGCGTTCCGATCCGGCTCCGCTCAAAGCTCCCGTGACGCTTGCCGGGGTCGCTGGCGAGCCGGCCCCGACCGCCAAGCCGGCTGCGACGGCAACGGTTGCGGAAACGACCGACAGCATCGTTGCCGACTGGCGGCGT
>NZ_RZTA01000087.1:0-28287 GCF_004023115.1 Mesorhizobium sp. M6A.T.Cr.TU.017.01.1.1 | reverse complement strand
GCCCTGTTGGGCGGAGCATATGCTGCCGCGCGCAGCGGCGCCGATGGGGTGCTCTGTGTCTCGACGCTGCTGACCTTTGCCTCGAATTGGCTGGCGCGGCATCTCGGCTCGTTTCAGGTCGCGCACCCGTCGCTGGCGGTTCGCCTCGACACATCGAACCGCGTGGTCGACTTCACCCGCGAGGATATCGACATCGCCATCCGTTCAGGCGGGGGAAACTGGCCGGGCGTGGAAGTGCACAAGCTTTTCAATGCGGATTTCACGCCGATGCTGAGCCCGAAACTCGCGGCGTCCATTGGCGGGGTGAAGGAGCCTGCCGATCTGTTGCGCCTGCCGATCCTCGACCCCGGCGACATCTGGTGGCGGGACTGGTTTATCGCCGCCGGCCTGCCGGTCGAGGAATTGGCCAAGCGCCCCGGCTCCAGCATGGGTGCGCAGGCCTACGAGGCCAACGCCGCGATCGCCGGGCAGGGCGTGGCGATCGTGACGGCCGCGCTTTTCAACGCCGAGCTTGCCGATGGCCGCCTGATCCAGCCGTTCGATCTGGTCGGCGACGACGGCCATGCCTATTGGCTGGTCTATCCCCAGGCGCGGCGCAACGTGCCGAAGATCCGCGCTTTTCGCGAATGGATCCTGGCTGAGATCGCCGGCCAATAGGTCGATACGCCGCGCCGAAAACCCGAGGTCTGGGGCGCCGGCAAGCTTATTCAAACCGTCCGGAACCGAATCCCGCACGAGGCTGCGTGCTGCGCTGCAGCAACGAATCCGGCTTGACATAATTCACGGAGAGTGAGTAATTGCCCATAGCCAAGGCAAATGCTCAGCTTGGTCTATGGGAGGAATTTGATGAAACTTCGCACGCTCACCCTGGGTCTGTTGTCGGCCAGCGCTTTTGCGTTCGCCGCGCATGCCGAATCCATCACCATCGCCACTGTCAACAATGGCGATATGGTCCGCATGCAGAAGCTGACCGACGACTTCACCGCCAAGAACCCCGACATCCAGCTCCAGTGGGTCACGCTCGAGGAGAACGTGCTGCGCGAGCGCGTCACCACCGACATCGCCACCAAGGGTGGCCAGTACGACGTGATGACCATCGGCACCTACGAGGTTCCGATCTGGGCCAAGCAGAGCTGGCTGCTGCCGCTCGACAAGCTCGGCGACGACTATGACGTCAAGGACATCATCCCGGCGATCGCCGGCGGCCTGTCGGTCGACGGCACCCTTTACGCAGCGCCGTTTTACGGCGAAAGCTCCTTCGTCATGTACCGCAAGGACCTGATGGAGAAGGCCGGGCTGACCATGCCCGACGCGCCGACCTGGGACTTCATCAAGCAAGCCGCCGACAAGATGACGGATCGCGCTAGCGGCGTGAACGGTGTCTGCCTGCGCGGCAAGGCCGGCTGGGGCGAGAACATGGCCTTCCTGACCGCCATGTCGAACTCCTTCGGCGCACGCTGGTTCGATGAGAACTGGAAGCCGCAGTTCGACCAGCCCGAGTGGAAGAACACGCTGCAGTTCTATGTCGACCTGATGAAGGCCAATGGCCCCGAGGGCGCGTCTTCGAACGGCTTCAACGAAAACCTGGCGCTGTTCCAGCAGGGCAAGTGCGGCATGTGGATCGACGCCACCGTCGCCGCGTCCTTCGTCTCCGACCCGAAGAACTCAACAGTCGCAGACAAGGTCGGTTACGCGCTTGCTCCCGACAACGGGCTTGGCAAGCGCGGCAACTGGCTGTGGGCCTGGTCGCTGGCCATTCCAGCCGGCACGCAGAAGGCTGACGCCGCTCAGAAATTCGTCTCCTGGGCAACCAGCAAAGCCTATGCCGAGCTCGTCGCATCGAAGGAAGGCTGGGCCAATGTTCCGCCCGGAACGCGCACTTCACTCTACAACAACCCCGAATACCAGAAGGCGGCGCCCTTCGCCAAGATGACGCTGGACTCGATCAACGCCGCCGATCCGACGCATCCGACCGTCAAGCCGGTGCCCTATGTCGGCGTCCAGTTCGTCGCCATCCCCGAGTTCCAGGGCCTTGGCACGACTGTCGGCCAGCTGTTCTCGGCGGCACTCGCCGGCCAGACGAGCGTCGACGACGCCTTGAAGCAGGCGCAGGACGCTGCCACCGCGACGATGACCGAGGGCGGTTATATCCAGTAAGGCTCCTCCCGGTGCCGAACGCCGGTTGCCTATCATGGCCGGCAAAGGGGCCGCCCGAATCCCAGTTCGGGCGGCCCCCTTCACACTTTCGAAAATTTGGCTGACCTTTGAAGGGTGACCGTCATGGCTACTCAGCAGACCCGTTCGCTTGCCCGCTTCATGATGGCGCCATCCGTGGTGCTGCTGTTCGTCTGGATGATCGTGCCGCTGGCGTTCACCCTGTGGTTCTCCTTCCAGCAGTACAACCCGCTCAACCCGATCCGCGACGGGTTCGTCGGCTTCTCGAACTACGCGCTCTTCTATTCAAACCCGGCATTCCTGCAGTCGATCCTCAACACGCTTATCCTCGTGGTCAGCGTGCTTTTGATCACGGTGATCGGCGGCATCCTGCTGGCCCTCCTGCTCGATCAGCCGATATGGGGACAGGGCATCGTCCGCATCCTCGTCATCTCGCCGTTCTTCGTCATGCCGCCGGTGGCAGCGCTGGTCTGGAAGAACATGATCATGCATCCGCAATACGGCGTCTTTGCCGATATTGCGCGCTTCTTCGGCGGGCAGCCGATCGACTGGTTCGGGCAATATCCCATGCTGGCGATCATCATCATCGTCGCCTGGCAGTGGCTGCCATTTGCGACACTGATCCTCTTGACCTCGCTTCAGTCGCTCGATGGCGAGCAGAAAGAGGCCGCCGAGATGGACGGGGCCGGCTTCATCAGCCGCTTCATCTATCTGACGCTGCCGCACATGTCGCGCGCCATCACCGTCGTCATCCTGATCCAGACGATCTTCCTGCTGTCGGTCTATGCCGAGATCCTCGTCACCACCAATGGCGGCCCCGGTTACGCCTCCACCAACCTGCCCTTCCTCGTCTACCAGAAGGCGCTGCTGGAGTTCAAAATCGGCCAAGCATCCGCCGGCGGTATCCTCGCCGTCATTCTCGCCAACATCGTCGCCTTCTTCGCCATGCGCGCGGTCGGCAAGAACCTGGACAAATAAGGGAGGAAACGATGCTACGTGCGCTGAACCACCCCCACTCCGTCCCGCTGCGCGGGACACCTCTCCCCCTGCCCGGGGGAGAGGAAACGCCTGCATCGAAGCCGCGCCCTTCCTCTACCCCGTCGATCGGGGGAGAGGTGTCCCGCGCAGCAAACCGGAGTGGGGGTCGACCCTGCCGCCAACATCGCCGATACGGGAGGACCTGACCATGGCACGTGCAGTCAGCACCCGGCACAAGACGATTGCGACCGCGGCCGCCTGGATCGTCGCCCTGCTGGTCTTCTTCCCGATCCTCTATACGATCATCACCTCGTTCAAGTCGGAGCAGGAGGCCATCCAGGGCTTCAACCTGTTTCCGTCGGGAACCACGGAGAGCTATACCGCGGTCGAGGCGCAGAGCGGCTACTTCAAGTTCTTCCTCAACTCGGTGTTCCTGTCGGTCGGCTCGACCATTCTGGCCTTGCTTGTCGCCATACCGGCGGCATGGTCGATGGCGTTCTCGCCGGGCAAGTGGACCAAGGACATCCTGATGTGGATGCTTTCCACCAAGATGATGCCGGCGGTTGCCGTGCTGTTCCCGATCTACCTGATCTTCCGCGATACCGGATTGCTCGACAGCCGCATCGGCCTGATGATCATGCTGATGCTGATCAACCTGCCGATCGTGGTGTGGATGCTCTACACCTATTTCCGCGAAATCCCCGGCGAGATATTGGAAGCGGCGCGCATGGACGGCGCCTCGCTCTGGAACGAGATCGTCTATGTGCTGACGCCGATGGCGGTGCCGGGCATCGCCTCGACGATGCTGCTCAACATCATCCTGGCGTGGAACGAGGCGTTCTGGACGATCCGGCTGACCACCACCGAGGCAGCACCCCTCACCGCGTTCATCAGCTCCTTCTCAAGCCCGCAAGGGTTGTTCTGGGCCAAACTGTCGGCGGCCTCGACGCTGGCGATCGCGCCGATCCTGATCATGGGCTGGTTCAGCCAGAAGCAGCTGGTGCGCGGCCTGACCTTTGGCGCCGTGAAGTGACGGACGTTGCCTGAAGCATCAGACGAAAAATAACCCCTCGGGGAGGAAACCATGGGAAACATCACGCTCAAGAACGTCTCCAAGTCCTTCGGGTCGACGATCATCATTCCGGGCATCGATCTGGTCATCGAGAACGGCGAGTTCGTCGTCTTCGTCGGCCCGTCGGGCTGCGGCAAGTCCACGCTGCTGCGGCTGATCGCCGGGCTGGAGGACACCACCGCCGGCACCATCAACATCGACGGCCGCGACGTGACCGGCGAGGCACCGGCCAAGCGCAAGCTGGCCATGGTGTTCCAGTCCTATGCGCTCTACCCGCATATGACGGTGGCCAAGAACATCGCTTTTCCGCTGAAGATGGCGGGGGAGGACCAGGCGACCATCGACAGGAAGGTGAAGGACGCGGCGCGCATCTTGAATCTCACCAACTATCTCGAACGCCGCCCCGGCCAACTGTCCGGCGGTCAGCGCCAGCGCGTCGCCATCGGTCGCGCCATCGTGCGCCAGCCTTCGGCCTTCCTGTTCGACGAACCTTTGTCCAACCTCGACGCGGCCCTGCGCGGCACCATGCGGCTGGAAATCAGTGAGCTGCATCATCAGCTCAAGACGACGATGGTCTACGTCACCCACGACCAGGTCGAGGCGATGACCATGGCCGACAAGATCGTCGTGCTCAATGCCGGCAATGTCGAGCAGGTCGGCTCGCCGATGGAGCTCTACAAGACGCCGAAGAACCTGTTCGTCGCTGGCTTCATCGGCTCGCCGAAGATGAACCTGATCGAAGGCGCGTCGGCGGCCAAGTACGGCGCCAGGACGGTCGGTATCCGTCCGGAGCATATGAACATTTCGACGACATCAGGCGACTGGAAGGCCACGGTCGGTGTCGCCGAGCATCTTGGCTCCGACACGTTTTTGCACGTGCAGGCGGACGGCGTCGGTCCGCTGACGGTGCGCGCCGACGGTGAACTGGCCGTCGATCACGGCGACACGATCTATCTGACCCCGGACAAGGCCAAGCTGCACCGCTTCGGCGCCGACGGAAAGGCGATGATGCAATGAGGCTGACGGGTAAATCGGCGCTGATCACCGGATCGGCGCGCGGCATCGGCAGGGCGTTCGCCGAAGCCTATGTGCGCGAGGGCGCCACGGTTGCGATCGGCGACATCAATCTCGAAGCTGCGGAAAAGACGGCCTCGGAGATCGGCGGCAAGGCTTATGCCGTGAAACTGGACGTCACCGACCTCGCTTCGATCGAGGCGGCGGTGAAAGCGGTCGAGACAAGGACCGGCGGGCTGGACATACTGATCAACAACGCCGCTTTGTTCGACCTGGCGCCGATCGTCGAGATATCGAAGGCGAGCTACGACCGGTTGTTTTCCGTCAATGTCGCCGGCACGCTGTTCATGCTGCAGGCAGCCGCCCGCTCGATGATCGCCCGGGGCAAGGGCGGCAAGATCATCAACATGGCGAGCCAGGCCGGGCGCCGCGGCGAGGCGCTGGTTGGCGTCTATTGCGCCACCAAGGCCGCCGTCATCTCGCTCACCCAGTCGGCTGGGCTCGATCTGATCAAGCACCGCATCAACGTCAATGCCATCGCGCCGGGCGTCGTCGACGGCGAGCACTGGGATCATGTCGATTCCCTGTTCGCCAAGTACGAGAACCGGCCGAAAGGCGAGAAGAAGCGGCTGGTCGGCGAGGCGGTGCCTTATGGCCGTATGGGCACGGCGCAAGACCTCACCGGCATGGCGGTGTTCCTGGCCAGCGAGGACGCCGAGTACATCGTCGCCCAGACCTACAATGTCGACGGTGGCCAGTGGATGAGTTGAGGGGGGCGAAGGCGCTCTTCTCCCCGTTTCCTCCACGGGGAGAAGAGCCGTCCCGCCCAAGGATAAAAAGCAAATGGCCGTGAAACTCTCGTCTTCCATCCTCGCCAAGCTTCCGCCCAAGGTTGCCGGCCCGAAATATGATCGCGCTGCGCTCAAAGCCGGCATCGTGCATTTCGGCGTCGGCAATTTCCACCGCTCGCATCAGGCAGTCTATCTCGACGATCTGTTCAATTCGGGCGTTGGCCACGACTGGGCACTGGTCGGCGCCGGCGTCTTCGAGGGCGAGAAGGTCGGCCGCGGCAAGCTGCAGGAACAGGACTGGCTGACCACCGTGGTCGAGCAGGACAGTGGTCATATGAGCGCCCGCGTCACCGGCGTCATGGTCGATTTCCTGATGCCGGGCGATGCGGCCGCGATCATCGAACGGCTCGCCGATCCGGCGATAAGGATCGTTTCTCTGACCATCACCGAAGGCGGCTACTTCATCGATCCGGCGTCCGGCGTGTTCAATCCAACCCATCCCGACATTGTCTCCGATGCTGAGCCGGGCGCTACGCCGAAGACCGTCTTCGGCATCATCCTTGCCGGGCTGATCCGCCGCCGCGACAACGGCATCGTGCCCTTCACGGTCATGTCTTGCGACAACATCCCCCACAACGGCCATGTCACCTCTGACGGCGTCGTTGGTCTCGCGCGGCTGATCGACGAGGATCTGGCGAAGTGGGTGGGCGAGGAAGTCGCCTTTCCCAATGGCATGGTCGACCGCATCACGCCGGCCACCACCGACCGTGAGCGCGGCATTCTGTCGAGCGAGTTCGGCCTTGAAGACAACTGGCCGGTGTTCTGCGAGCCGTTCAAGCAATGGGTGCTGGAGGACCATTTCACCGACGGCCGCCCGCCGTTGGAGAAGGTCGGCGTGCAGTTCGTCAGCGATGTCGCGCCCTACGAGCTGATGAAGATCCGCATCCTCAATGGCGGCCATGCGACCATCGCCTATCCGGCCGGACTGATGGACATCCATTTCGTCCACGAGGCGATGCAGGAGCCGCTGGTGCGCGGCTTTCTCGACAGACTGGAGCACGACGAGATCATCCCGACCGTGCCACCGGTGCCGGACACCGTGCTGGAGGACTATTATCAACTCATCGAGCACCGCTTCTCCAATCCGAAGATCGGCGACACGATCCGCAGGCTTTGTCTCGATGGCTCCAACCGGCAGCCGAAATTTATCATCCCGACCATCGCCGACCGGCTGAAAGCCGGCAAGGGCGTCGCTGGCCTGGCGCTGGAATCGGCGCTCTGGTGCCGCTACTGCTTCGGCACGACGGATAGCGGAGCCGTCATCGAACCCAACGATCCGAGCTGGGACCGGCTGCAGACGACCGCCAGGGCGGCAAAGGATGCGCCTGCCGCCTGGCTTGCCATGGAGGACATCTATGGCGATGTCGGCCGCGCGGCGCCGTTTGTCGAAGCCTTTGCCAATGCGCTCAAGGCGCTCTGGGCCGACGGCGCGCGTGCGACACTGACGCGCTACCTCGCCGGCCAGCTCTAAAATCGGCTCAATATCCATGAAGTCTCGCCCATGAAGGCCCTGCAATGACGCCTGATCTGGTCATCTTCGACTGCGACGGCGTGCTGGTCGATAGCGAGACACTGTCCGTCGCGGCGCTGCTTGGCATGATCACGCTTGCCGGCGGCACGATCAGCGAGGAGATCGCCTATGAGCATTTTCTCGGCAAGAGCATGAAAAGCGTTCGCGAAATTCTTCTTAGCGACTTCGGGATTGATATCACCGACCAGCATCTGACCGGGATGCGTGTCGAGCTGATGCGCAAGTTTCGCGAGGAGCTGAAGCCGATCCCCGGCATCGGGCAGGTTCTGCCGAGGCTCGGGCTGCCATGCTGCGTCGCTTCCTCCGGCACGCTGGACCGCATCCGTTATGCGCTCGACGTCACCGGGCTGCTCGAGCTCTTGGAGCCGCATCTGTTCAGCGCCGCCATGGTCGCGCGGGGCAAGCCGGCGCCGGACCTTTTTCTCCACGCAGCCGCCAAAATGGGAGCAATCCCGCAAAATTGTCTGGTCATCGAGGACAGCCCCGCCGGCATCGAAGCGGCGCGGGCTGCAGGCATGCGCGTCCTTGCCTTCACCGGCGGCTCACATACTGGCAACCCGGCACTGAAAGCGCGGCTTGCGTCGAGTGAGCCGGACTTTATATTCGCTGACATGCTGCAATTGCCTGATCTGATTGCAGGCCTGGGAGCGAGAGCAGGAACACCTTGACGAAAAGTTTCGTTTGCGCGGTCGATGTCGGCACCGGGAGCGCCCGCGCGGGCATTCTCGACACCGGAGGCACCTTGCTCGGTCGCGCCGAGCACCCGATCGTCATGAACCGGCCGAAGGCCGATCACGCCGAACACGATTCGCGGGATATCTGGTCGGCGGTCTGCATTGCGGTGCGCGCCGCCCGCGAAAAGGCCGGCGTGGCGCCGGAGAATATCGTCGGCATCTCCTTCGATGCCACCTGCTCGCTCGTGGTGCGGGGCAGGGATGGTGGCCAGCTCAGCGTGTCGGTGTCAGGCGAAAGGCGCTGGGACACCGTCGTCTGGCTCGATCACCGCGCCATTGCCGAGGCGGATGAATGCACCGAAAGCGGCCATGCCGTGCTCGACTATATCGGCGGCGTCATGTCGCCGGAAATGGCAACGCCGAAGCTGATGTGGCTGAAGCGCAACCTGCCCGGAACATGGAATGAAGCCGGCTATTTATTCGACCTCACCGACTTTCTCACCTGGAAGGCGACCGGCTCGCTCGCCCGTTCGCAGTGCACGCTGACCGCCAAGTGGACCTATCTGGCGCATGAGGAAACCGGCTGGCGGCGCAGCTTCTTCGAAGCCGTCGGCCTTGGCGACCTTTTCGAGCATGGCAATCTGCCTGACAAGGCCAGCCCGGTCGGCACCGATATCGGCCGGCTGAGCGCGGAAGCTGCAGCTGAGCTTGGCCTGACCGAAAAATGCCGGGTCGGCGCCGGCGTCATTGATGCCTATGCCGGCGCTCTCGGGGTCCTCGGTGGCTTTGCCGGCGATGAAACCAACATCGGCCGCCATCTGGCGCTGATCGCCGGCACGTCGAGCTGCGTCATGGCGATGTCACCCGATCCGCAACCCTTTGCCGGAGTCTGGGGCCCTTACTATGGGGCGGGCCTTCCCAAGCTTTGGCTGTCGGAAGGCGGTCAATCGGCGACCGGCGCGCTGCTCGACCACATCATCCGCTGGCATGGCGCCGGCGGTGAGCCGGACGCCGCCATGCACGCCAGGATCGCCCGGCGTGTCGCCGAACTGCGTGCCATAGAGGGCGAGAATCTTGCCGGAAGGCTGCATGTGCTGCCGGATTTCCACGGCAACCGCTCGCCGCTCGCCGATCCGCATGCGGTCGGCGTCATCAGCGGACTGACGCTGGATTCCTCCTTCGACAGCCTGTGCAAGCTCTATTGGCGCACCGCCGTCGGCATCGCGCTGGGCGTGCGCCATGTGCTGGAGGCACTGAACGAGAACGGCTATCTGATCGACACGCTGCATGTCACCGGCGGGCACACCAAGAACCCGCTGCTGATGGAGCTTTACGCCGACGCCACCGGCTGCACGGTGGTCGAGCCGCTGGCCGACGAGGCGGTGCTGCTCGGCACCGGCATGGTTGCGGCCACCGCCGCCGGGCTTTTCCCTGATCTGAACGCCGCTTGCGTCGCCATGCAGCAGGGCGGCAGGAAGCGGGCGTCGAATCCGGCTGCCGCCGGCCGGTTCGATCGCGACTACCGCGTGTTTTTGGAGATGCATCGGCAGAGGCAGGCGCTGGACGCGATCAGATAGGCTCGAACAGCCTGCAATGCGTATGCTATCTCTGGTTCCAGCGCCGGATAATTGGTTCGCCGAGGTCGTGCTCGTAGCCGAGCACGCTTATGCTGGCGGTATCCAGGACGAGGAGGGCGCCGTCTTGCGGCGGCAGGCCGAGCCAGCGCGCGGCCAGCACCCGCAGGAAATGAGCGCTTGAGAAAACCAGGACATTGCCGCCGACCTCGCGCAGTTGGTTGACGATCCGGTCCGCCCTCGCGCCGACATCCTGCGCCGCTTCGCCGCTTGGGCAGCCGTCGCGAAAGAGACGCCAGCCTGGACGCTCGATGAGGATCTGCTTGGTGGTCAGGCCCTCGTAAGCGCCGTAATCCCATTCCGCCAGATCGGCCAGCTTCACGCAGGCCGAGCCGAAGCCGGCCAGCGTGCAAGTCTTGAAGGCGCGCTGAGACGGGCTCGACCAGACAGCCTGGAACGAAAGGCCCTGCAACCGCTCAGCGATCCGCCCGGCCGCCTCCTCGCCGGCAGGCGTCAACGGTATGTCGGTCAGGCCGGTGTGCTTTCCGGAGGCGCTCCATTCCGTCTCGCCATGCCGAACCAGATAGATTTCGAGAAACGCGCTCATCCGCATGCCTTTCGATGAAATCTGTACGCCGCCTGCCGGTGTCGGATTGGCCACAACGCAAACTATAGTGGCTTCCATGCTTTCTCCAATAGGCGCGCCAATAGGCATGATTGAGACCTCTGCGACTTTGCTGGCTTAACCCTTCCCCGCGTCAGCCTCTTGCCATAGCTGCCCATTTCGTAGACAAGCCATGCGGTTAATGCGGAATCCGGGCCGATCACGGCCATTTTCCGCGCTGAGACGTGGCTTCCGGCTTTAGCCGACGCGCCGCAATCGGATAGGCGAAAAAATGTCTGCGATCGAAGCCGGCGCTCGCGCGCCGGAAAACCTTTGGCGTCAGGAAATCAGGGCGACGCTGGCGCTCGCCTGGCCGATGGTGCTCACCAATCTCGGCCAGACCGCGATGACTGCCACCGACGTCATGATGATGGGACGGCTGGGTCCGGACACGCTGGCCAGCGGCGCCCTCGGCGCCAACCTCTATTTCATGCCGCTGATCTTCGGGCTCGGCCTGATGCTGGCGACCTCGCCAATGATCGCCACCGAGCTCGGCCGCCGTCGTCATTCGGTGCGCGACCTACGCCGCACCGTGCGCCAGGGCCTGTGGCTGGCGATCCTCATCTGCATTCCGATCTGGATCTTTCTCTGGCACGGCGAGGCCGTGTTGCTGGCCATGGGCCAGGAGCCGGCGCTCGCGCATCAGGCCGGCATCTACCTGCGCTGGCTCGAATGGGCGGTGCTGCCCTTCTACGGGTACATCGTCCTGCGCTCGTTCATCTCGGCGCTGGAGCGGCCGGGCTGGGCGCTGGTCATCGTCTTCGTTGCCGTCGCCTGCAACGCCCTCTTCAACTGGGTGTTCATGTTCGGCAATCTCGGCATTCCTTCGATGGGTATTGCCGGCTCCGGCCTCGCCACCACGCTGTCGAGCATGCTGATGTTCGTCGGCATGGCGGCGGTGGTGATGCTTGAGCCGAAGTTTCGCCGCTACCGTCTGTTCGGGCGCTTCTGGCGGGCCGACTGGCCGCGCTTCAAGGGCCTGCTGCGGCTCGGCCTGCCGATCGCCGGCCTCCTGGCGTTCGAGGTGACGATCTTCAATGCTGCGGCGCTTCTCATGGGCCTGATCGATGCGGACTCGCTCGCGGCGCATGCCATTGCCATCCAGATCGCATCGATCTCCTTCATGGTGCCGCTTGGCCTGAACCAGGCGGCGACGGTGCGCGTCGGGCTGGCCCATGGCGCCAGCGATGCGGAAGGTGTCTCCCGCGCCGGCTGGACCGCCTTTGTCATCGGCGTCTCCTTCATGGCGCTGATGGGATTGGCGATGATCCTGTGGCCGCAATTGCTGATCAGCGCTTTCATCGACCTCGGTAACCCGGCCAATGCCAGGGTGATCGGGCTTGCCGTGTCGTTCCTGGCCTTTGCCGCGCTGTTCCAGATTTTCGACGGAGCGCAGGCCGTGGCCGCCGGCATGCTGCGCGGCCTGCACGACACCACGGTGCCGATGATCTATGCCGCGATCGGCTATTGGGGCATCGGCCTGCCGCTCGGCGTGCTGCTGGCCTTCCATTCCGGGCTCAACGGCGTCGGCATCTGGATCGGCCTGTCGTTGGGATTGGCGGTGGTGGCGGCGCTGCTTTTGGCGCGCTGGCTGCGGCGGGACAGGATCGCGCCGCCGATCTCCTTTGGGCATTGATGAAAGCGGCACCGTCACGAAGGAGCGCGGGTCGTGACGTCTATGGGTATTTCGTCTGATTTGCACTCGCGGCCTGGGGGCTTAAATCGCGTTGCAACTCCGTTGGCAGTGGAAGACTTGAGCACCGCAGGTGCACCTCGCGGGCGAACAATTTTCGTTGCTTCTGCTGGTGCTCCTTGATGGCTGCTGCGAGCCCTAATCCGTACGGGCCAAGAAAGACGCCGGTCCCCCAACCCGGCTGCTTTTTTTCGCGAGCGTCGTAGTCCGAGGCCTCCATGCGGGCTTGCTGGCATCCCGGCGACGCCCATTTCTGGTCTTGCTTCGAAAGCGACGCTCCATAGTCGACCGGAGAGATCGCGCATCCGGCCACCGTCGCTGCCAACGCGACGAACATTGCAATTCTCATCCCCAAGCCCTTCCTAAAGTATGTGGAGAGTACACAGAACTCTTCTTCCAACAAGGAGATAGCTCCGAAGAGGTGACCGGAAACACGGTTAAGGAGGCATCCGAGCGCTAGTCGCAGAACCGGCGTCCTAGTTTTTAGTTGCCCGTCGTTCAAGCGAACGTGCGTATTGCGTCAGCGGGAAGCACATGATGAAGAAGATCAAAGCGACCAGCCCATACACGGTGAACGGCTCGAAGGTCGCATTGTTGATGGCGTTGGATGTCCTGACCAGTTCCTCGAAACCGATGATTGAGGTCAGCGCGGTCGACTTGATCAACTGCACCAGGAAACCGACGGTCGGCGCGCGGGTGATAGAAAACGCCTGCGGCAGGATGATCAGCCTGAGTTCCTGCAGATAATGAAGGCCGAGGCTGGCGCCCGCATCCCACTGGCCGCGCGGCAGCGCATCGACGCCGCCGCGCCAGATTTCGGCGAGATAGGCGCTGGCGAAGAAGGTGAGACCAAATGCGGCGGCGGTCCACGGTTCGATACGCAAGCCCAGCATCGGCAGGCCAAAGAACATCAGGAAGAGCTGCATGAGCAGCGGCGTTCCCTGGAAAAGCGCGATGTAGCCCGAAGCCATTCGCCGGCTCCACTTGTTCTTGGCGATGCGGAAGAACAGCACGACCATGCCGACCACGCCGCCGCCGACGAAGGCCGCCAATGACAGAAGCACCGTCCAGCGGGCGGCGAGCAGAAGGTTGCGAACGATATCCCAGAAGGTGAATTCGATCATGACACGCCGGCTCCCAGAGCGCGGCGGCCGCCGCTGACCAGCAGCCGGCGCAGCCCCATCGACAGGACGAGATAGACCATTGTCACCACGAAATAGGTCTCGAAAGCGCGGAAGGTGCGCGCCTGCAGCATGTCGGCCTCGTAGGTCAGCTCACGCACCGCGATCTGCGACACGACGGCGGACTCCAGCATCATGATGACGATCTGGCTGGTCAACGCCGGAAAGATCACCTTGAGCGCCTGCGGCAGCACGATCTTGACGAAGACCTGGCGCGGCCGGAGGCCAAGCGCCAGGGCCGCTTCCGTCTGCCCACGCGGCACGGCGTCGAGCCCGGCGCCGACGATCTCGATCGTGTAGGCCGCCATATTAAGCGTCATCGCCAGCATGGCGGCCAGCACCGGATCGAGCCTTATGCCGATGCTGGGCAGCCCAAAGAAGATGAAGAACAGCTGCACCAGGAACGGCGTGTTCCTGATAATTTCGACATAGACGCCGATCGCCCGCTTGAGCAGCAGGGGGCCGTTTCGCCGCCCCGCCGCGCCGAGGATGCTGAGGAACGTTCCCGCGAGCGTGGTCACGGCGATCAAGAGGATCGTCGTGGCCGCCCCTCGCGCGATCGCGCCTGTCGCATCGGCAAGCCAGCCGAAGTCGAGGCTGTAGCCCATGATAGGTCCTGACCTAGGAATCAATCCTTGAGGTTGTCGGGATTGAGCGGCGTCTTGAGCCAGGCCTTCGAGCTTTCGTCCAGCTTGCCGTCGGCCAGCATCTTGGCGATCGCGTCGTTGACGGCCTGCTTCAGGCGGTCCTCGTTCTTGTTGAGGCCGATATGCGAGGGTGAGGTGAGGAGCTGGAACTTCTGCTCCGGCTTCAGCGCCTCTTGGCGGGCGAGCACCTGAGCGCCGACGTCGTTGCCGACGACCATCAGCTGGGTCTGGCCCGAGATGAAGGCCTGGATGACGGAATTATAGTTGTCGAAACGGCGGATATCGGCCGAGGCGGGTGCTGCCTCGGTAAGCGACGTATCTTCCAGCGTGCCGCGGTTGACGGCGATCGACTTGTCGGCGAGGTCGTCCTTGCCTTCGACCTTGAGCGCGGCCGGGCCAATCACGGCGATATAATAGGGTGCATAGGCGGCGGCGAAATCGATCACCTGCTCACGCTCCTTGGAGTAGCCGACGCTCATCAGGATATCGACGCGCTTGTCGGTAAGATACGGGATGCGGTTCTGGCCGGTCACGCTGACCAAATTGAGCTTGACCTTGAGCTGGTCGGCGATGAACTGCGCCACGTCGATGTCATAGCCTTTGATGCTCATATCGGCACTGGCCGAGGAGAAGGGCGGAAAGTCGGAGAAAATGCCGACATTGATGGCGCCGGCCTTGGTGATGTCATCGACCGCGTCGGCATTGGCGGCTTGGGTGGCGAGACCAAAACCGGCGAGCATCAGCGCGGCGGCGATGGATGATTTGATCTTCATTTGAAATGTCATTGTCGTTCCCCTGCTGGAAGCTTGTTTGTTTGACTGCGGCCGCCGGCTCCAGCGCGGCGGTCGCCTTGGATTCGGTGTCGGGCTCCCTCAGGCTCCCTTGCCTGTTATCGCCGGGCTGAAGACCATCAGGCTGAGGATCTCGAACAGCACCTGCGCGCCGGCATGTGCGGTGTTGGTGGTTGCGTCATATTGCGGCGCCACCTCGACGACGTCGCCGCCGACGATGTTGAGGCCCTTCAGGCCGCGCAGCAGTTCAAGCACTTCCCGCGTCGTCAGCCCGCCGACCTCCGGCGTGCCGGTGCCCGGCGCGAAGGCCGGATCGACGCTGTCGATGTCGAAGGACACATAGGTCGGCCCGTCGCCGACGATCTTTCGCGCCTTCTCGATGATGGCGGGGACGCCGAGGCCGGTCACCTCTTCGGCATGCACGACGGTCATGCCGGATTCGTAGGTGAACTCCCACAGATATTCGGCCGAGCCGCGGATGCCGATCTGGATGGTGCGGGTCGGGTCGAGCACGCCGTCCAGCACCGCGTTGCGGAACGGCCCGCCATGATGGAACTTGGTCATGTCGAACAGGCCGCTGGTGTCGCAATGGGCGTCGATGTGGATCATGCCGACCGGCGCCTTTTTGCCGACGGCCTTCAGGATCGGATGGCTGATCGAATGATCGCCGCCGACCGAAAGCGGAATGACGCCGGCGTCGACGATCTGGTTGGTGCGGCGCTCGATGTCGTCATGGCTGGTTTCCAGCCGGTAGCGGCTCTGGAACGGCACGTCGCCGATGTCGGCCACCTTCAGCTCATGCGTCGGGGCGCATTCCAGCACATGATTGTATGGCCCGATGCGCTCGATGGCGCGCAGCGCCCTTGGCCCGAAGCGGGCCCCGGGCCGGTTGGTGACGCCGAGGTCCATCGGCACGCCGATCATCGCCACCTGCAGATCGCCGAAATCCGGATTGTCGGCGGCAATTTGCCGGTAGGGCGCGGCGAGGAAGGTCGGGATGCCGGAATAGGGCGCCAGCCGCGTGCCGCTCTTGGAAAAGATTTTGTCGGCGACCTTCCGGAATTTCGGGTCGAACATCTCGCCGCCATGGCTTTCGCCATATTTGCGACGCAACGCTTCGAGCTTGCCGCTGTTATAACCCATGTCGGTCCTCCATGGCTGGCGCAGTGCGGCCATCAATGACGGTCGCCATCCCGCCGGCTGCCTGCGCATTTCAGGTCTTGATACTGTTCCCGGGCAAAGTGTCTTGTAGCCGCATTGAAAAATCAATTGATATTGTTAGGGTCTTCGCTGTGAGGAAATCTCACATCAATGTTGAGCACGACCTTGTCCGAAAACCGGGTCCCACTTCTCGGGATCGTGCTCCAGCGGGAATCTGATGGCCAAGCGTCTGCCACCTTTGAATCCGCTGCGGGCCTTCGAGGCGACGGCGCGTCACGCCTCGCTGACCAAGGCGGCAGCTGAGTTGAACGTCACCCATGGCGCCATCAGCCATCAGATCAAGGCGCTCGAACAATCGCTTGGCGTCAAGCTGTTCGAGCGCGCCGGTCAGCGGGTGAAGCTGACGCCACACGGCGCCGAATTGCTGCCGGCAGTGTCGACCGCCTTCGACGGCATCGCTGCCGCCACGCAGCGCATGACCAGGCCGGCGAGCACCGGCGCCTTGTCGGTGTCTTGTGTGCCGGCGCTGCTGCTGCTGTGGATGATCCCGCGGCTCGGCAGCTTCACCTCGCAATACCCTGATATCAGGCTGACGCTGATCCCATCCAATGACGCCAAGGACATCCGCGCGCCGCATATCGACATCTGCGTGCACTATGGCGACGGCAGCTGGACCGATTGCTGGATGCGCAAATGGTCGGGCCTCGAACTGTTCCCAGTGGTCAGTCCGACGCTGATCAACAACCGTCCGATCCGCACCGTGCGCGATCTCGCCGATCATGTCTTCCTGCATGGCGACGACGGTCGCGAGTGGCACACCTGGCTGGCCGCCGCCGACGCGCTGGACCTGGAGCGCGGCCGCCGCCATCATCTCGGCGACGCGCGCATGGCGAGCGAGGCTGCGGTTCATGGTCATGGCGTGGCGCTTGGCGATACAGTGACGGCAAGCGGGCTGCTCGCCAGGGGGCTGCTTGTCGCGCCGTTCAGCCTGTCGGTGCCGGCGGTCGACGATTTCTACGTCGTCTGTCGCAACGAGATGAGGTCGGCGCCGATCGTGCAGCTGTTCATCGACTGGCTGTTTGCCGAAAAGGAGCAGGCTGACGGCCGTGCCGATGCGCCAGTGGCGGGCCGCATCGGCATCCGCAGGAAGCGCCCGGCGCTGCGAGTGGTCGGCGCCAAGACCGCGTCCTGAGGCTGCAATTGCCGAAGCCGCATACATGCCGCAGGCTCTCTTTTTGTCGGGCCAGCCCGCAAAGCGGGAGGCGCATTCAAAAATTCAATGCTAAGAGGCTTCCGCAGGAAGCGAGCAGTGAAGGCGGCATCGAGACATGACTAAGACCGATATAGCGCGGCGCGTCTACAACCACACCTGGAAGCTCGACCCGATCGTCCGCAGCCTGCTCGACACCGATTTCTACAAGCTGCTGATGCTGCAGATGATCTGGGGCATGTATCCCAAGGTCGATGCCACCTTCTCACTGATCAATCGCACCACCTCGGTCCGCCTTGCCGACGAGATCGACGAGGCGGAACTGCGTGATCAACTCGACCATGCCCGCACCTTGCGTTTCTCGAAGAAGGAGATGATCTGGCTTGGCGGCAACACCTTCTATGGCCGCAAGCAGATATTCGAGCCGGAGTTCCTCGCCTGGCTCGAAGATTTCCAGCTGCCGGAATACGAGCTTTCCAAGCGCGATGGCCAGTACGAATTGAGCTTCAGCGGCCCGTGGATGTACACGACGCTGTGGGAGATCCCGGCGCTCGCCATCATCAACGAACTTCGTTCACGCGCGGCCATGCGGGCGTTCGGGCCCTTCGCGCTCGACGTGCTCTATGCCCGCGCCAAGGCCAAGATGTGGGCCAAGACCGAGCGGCTGAAAGCGCTGCCCGATATCCGCATTTCGGATTTCGGCACACGCCGCCGCCATTCCTTCCTGTGGCAGCGCTGGTGCGTCGAAGCGCTCAAGGAAGGCATCGGCGAGGCTTTCACCGGCACCTCCAACGTGCTGCTCGCCATGGACAACGACCTCGAAGCGCTCGGCACCAACGCGCATGAGCTGCCGATGGTGTTCGCCGCGCTCGCCAATTCGGAAAAGGAATTGAAACAGTCGCCCTACAAGGTGCTGCAGGACTGGCAGCGCTATTATGGCGGCAATTTGCTGATCGTGCTGCCGGACACCTTCGGCACCGCGGCGTTCCTGCGTGATGCGCCGGAGTGGATCGCCGACTGGACCGGTTTTCGCCCCGACAGCGCGCCGCCGATCGAAGGCGGCGAAAAGATCCTTTCCTGGTGGCGCGAAAAGGGCAAGGACCCCAGGCAGAAGCTGCTGATCTTCTCCGACGGGCTCGAGGTCGAGACCATCGAGGAAACCTACCGCCATTTCCACGGCAAGGTGCGCATGTCGTTCGGCTGGGGCACCAACCTGACCAATGATTTCGAGGGTTGCGCGCCGACCGAGACCAACCGGCTCGACGCCATCTCGCTGGTCTGCAAGGTCACCGAGGCCAATGGCCGCCCGGCGGTCAAGCTCTCCGACAACCCGGCCAAGGCGACCGGCGACGAGAAGGAGATCGAGCGTTACATCAGGATCTTTGGCGAGAAAGACCGCGTGGAGCAGCTGGTCAAGGTGTGAGGGTGAGGGGGCTGACAAGACGGAATTCTCCGAAAGCATGAGTTCCTTCGCGCCCCCCTCTGTCCTGCCGGACATCTCCCCCACGAGGGGGGAGATTGGCTGTCATCTGCACCTTCGCCAATCTCCAACATCGCATGGAAGGCGCCGATCGAGCGAACTGCCGATCTCCCCCCAAGTGGGGGAGATGTCCGGCAGGACAGAGGGGGGCGCCGTAGAGCACTCCGTTCTCATGTACTGAACGCGGCCACCGTTCAGCCAGCCCCCAGGGAGGCACGCCCATGAAGCGCGTCTATGTGGTGGGCACCGCCGACACCAAGGGTGAGGAACTAGCTTTTCTGGCCGATGCGGTCGCTGCCACCGGTGCTGCTGTCGCCCGTGTCGATGTCGGAACGCACGATGCCACCGTGCCGGTCGATGTCCCGGCCGAAGAGGTCGCCGGCCACCATCCCGGTGGCAGCAGTGCCGTGTTGGGCATCGACGACCGCGGCACCGCGGTCGCGGCAATGGCCATCGCCTTGACCCGGTTTATCCAATCGCGCACCGATATATCAGGTGTGATCGGCATCGGCGGTGGTGGCGGCACTTCGATCATCACATCAGGCATGCGCGCTCTGCCGCTCGGCCTGCCCAAGATCATGGTCTCGACGCTCGCCTCGGGCGACACCGCGCCTTACGTCGATGTCTCCGACATCGTCATGATGCCGTCGGTGACCGACATGGCCGGCCTGAACCGGCTTTCTCGTGTCGTGCTGCACAATGCCGCCCAGGCGATATCAGGCATGGCTGCAAAACCGGCGGCGCCGCCCGACGGCAAGCCGTCGATCGGGCTCACCATGTTCGGCGTCACCACGCCATGCGTGACTTCCATCGCCGAGCAGCTTCGCTCGACCTATGACTGCCTGGTCTTCCACGCCACCGGCACCGGCGGCCGCACCATGGAAAAGCTGGCCGACAGCGGCTTGCTGTCCGGTGTCATCGACATCACCACGACCGAGGTCTGCGACCTCTTGTTCGGCGGCGTGCTGCCTGCAACCGAAGACCGCTTCGGCGCGATCGCCCGCACGAGGCTGCCCTATGTCGGCTCGGTCGGCGCGCTCGACATGGTGAATTTCTGGGCGCCGCCGACCATTCCGGAACGCTACAGCGGGCGGCTGTTTTACGAGCACAATCCGAACGTGACGCTGATGCGCACGACCCCTGAGGAAAGCCGCAAGATCGGCGAATGGATCGGCGCAAGACTGAGCCTTTGCGAGGGTCCAATCCGGTTCCTCATTCCCGAAAAGGGCATCTCGGCGCTCGATATCGAAGGCGGCGCTTTCTTCGACCCCGAGGCCGATGCAGCACTCTTCGAGGCCATCGAGCGCACGATCATGCCGAACAGCATGCGCCGAGTGACGCGCCTGCCGCTGCACATCAACGATCCCGAATTCGCCCAGGCGGCAACAGCGGCCTTTCTCGACATCGCCGGACAGTGAGAGAAGAAAACATGGCCGCCATACCGCGCAAGAAAATCCTGGAAAAATTCCGCAAGATGATTGCCGGCGGCGTGCCGATCGTCGGCGGCGGCGCCGGCACCGGCCTGTCGGCCAAGGCCGAGGAGGCCGGCGGCATCGACCTGATCATCATCTACAACTCCGGCCGCTACCGCATGGCCGGCCGCGGCTCGGCCGCCGGCCTGCTCGCCTATGGCAACGCCAATGAGATCGTCAAGGAAATGGCCTACGAGGTGCTGCCGGTGGTCAAGAAGACGCCGGTGCTGGCCGGCGTCAACGGCACCGATCCCTTCGTCATCATGCCGCTGCTGCTGGCGGAGTTGAAAACGATGGGCTTCTCCGGGGTGCAGAACTTTCCGACCATCGGCCTGTTCGACGGCCAGATGCGCCAGAGTTTTGAGGAAACCGGCATGGGCTTCGGGCTCGAGGTCGACATGATCGCCGCAGCACACGAGCTCGACCTCCTGACCACACCCTATGTGTTCAACCCCGACGAGGCGCGCGCCATGACCAAGGCCGGCGCCGACATCGTTGTCGCCCATATGGGGGTGACCACCGGCGGCTCGATTGGCGCGACGTCGGCCAAGTCGCTGGACGACTGCGTGACGGAGATCAACGCGATCGCAGCCGCTGCGCGGTCGGTGCGCAAGGACGTTATCCTGCTTTGCCATGGCGGGCCGATCTCGATGCCGGACGACGCCCGATACATCCTCGAACGCTGCAAGGGCCTGCATGGCTTCTATGGCGCGAGCTCCATGGAACGGCTGCCGGCAGAAGCGGCGATCGCCAGGCAGACCACCGATTTCAAGGCCGTCACGCTCGAGCATCGGACCCAAAAGTGGGAACCGGTTTTGGGAAAATCCGATGCGCAAACAAAAAAAAGCGGTGCCAAAACGACTGCGAAGAAAAAGAAGGGATGAGACGATGACCGACAAAAGCAAGGTGTTTGTCTATCCGAAGGATGTCAGCGCCTTCGGCTTCGACTGGGGCAGGCTCTCGCTGACGGTGGCGCCCGAGGTGAACGGCGCGACGCGCTTTTCGGGCGGCGTCGTCGACCTTCCATCCGGCAAGGGCCACACGCGCCACAACCATCCGGGCGCTGAGGAGATCATCTTCGTCATATCGGGCAATGGCGAGCAGATGGTCGAGGACGAGAACGGCAATCCAGTTGTTGCGAAGGTCGGCCCCGGCTGCACCATCTATGTGCCGGAAAGCCGCTTCCACTCAACGCTGAACACCGGCGATGCGCCCATGCAGCTCTTCGTCGTCTATTCGCCAGCCGGACCGGAACTGGCGCTGCGCGACCTGCCGGATTTCAGGCTGTTGCCGGCGGGCAGGAAATGACCCAAGCCGACCTTGATCTTCTATCTATCGACGCGAGGCGCAGTCAAAAGACTGTAAGTCAGATTCCAAATCAGTTCCGCAATCTCACCGGCTTCGTCATCAGAGAGTTGCTTCACGGTTGCCGGCACGCGACCCTCGTCCGAATCTTTAGGCGTAATTTTCGTGAGACGGTCCATGATCTCCTTGTATACTTTGGAAAGTTCCGAGGTGCGAAAATCGCTTTCCTTGATCGGATGAAAGGACATATAGGCGCCGAGCAACCGCGTTCTGATATCTCCATTCCCTACGAGGGTGGACGTGGCGGTCACAAATTTCTCACGGGCGTAATCCTGGCTCAATATCGTTTCTCCTTAAGTTTAAACTATCGATAGATCGCATGTAGGACGGTGAGCGTCCATTTCAATAGCAGTTTTGCTAATTTTGAAATATCCGCAAACATAAGCGCGCCACATATATTTTGATTATTGAGATTTCAGCTCTATCGGATATCACCCCGGTTCCAACCCCTGCCCCGGTCGCCGAACATCACATACCCTGTGTCGGTGACGGCCACCGTGTCCTCCAGCTTGATGAAGCCGCGCGTCGGGTGGAGCATCGTCGTCTCGACCGAGAGCACCATGTTTTTCTCCAGCGGCTTTTCGGCGTAAGTGCCTTCATATGTCACCGGATGGTTGGTCATCAGGAACGGCGCTTCATGCGTGATCAATCCCATGCCATGGGCAAAGAAATCGGTATACGGCGCGACCTTCGACGCTTTCAGCACGCCCTCGGCATAGGAAATCATATCGCCGCCAAGCATGCCCGCGCGCACCTTGGAAAAGGCAGCCTGCTGCACCGTCTCGACCTCGGCCAGCAAATCCTCCAGTTCAGCGTCCGGCTCGCCTAAGATGCCCATGCGACAGAGGTCACCGATATAGCCGTGATAATTGCCGCCGGAATCGATCGACATCACCTCGCCCTTTTTCCACGCCTGTGGTGAGCCGGCGCGGTTATGGCTGGCGCCGAGCGTCAGCAGGCAATACTCGAAATGCGCGCCGCGATTGGTCTCCTCGCGCCTGAGCTGCTCGATGATCTCGGTCTTGGTCGTGCCTTCGCGTGCCCAGGCAATGGTTGCCAGCATGGAATCGGTGATCAGTTCGGAGGCGATGCGCAGCTTCTCCAGCTCAGCTTCCGTCTTGATGGCACGCATCCGCTCCAGCATATCAGTCGCGTCGATCAGCTTGGCGTCCGGCAACGCCTTGCGGATCAGGGTGTAGGCATCCGACGGCAGGAAAGCCGGCTCGATGCCGATGCGGGCGTTGCCCTTGCCGATTTTCGTCAGGTGCTCAACCGCAAGATTGGCAGCGTCGAGCGTGCCCCAGCAGGCGGCGTGCAAGGTCGGCGTCCAGAACGGGTGGTTCTGGTGCTCGCCGCCTTCCATGCGGTTGCCGATATAGGCCGCATGCTCAGGCCCAGCCTTCTCGTAGACGACAACAGGCAGATAGCGGCTGTGGCCGATCGCATCCATGGCGGCGAAGAAGATGAACTTATAGCCGCCAAGCAGATATTGGGTGTTGTGCTTGGAGGTGGCGAGCAGCACATCGATGCCGGCCTCCTCCATCAGCCGATCGACCCTGGCATGATCGAACGGAATGGTGCCGACGGCATTCTTGCCCGGGGCGACGTTCATCTTTCTCTCTCCCTGAATTCCCTGGCCGGCCGGTCGCATCGCCGGTTGTCTTGGTCACGATACTCCGGCTGTCGGACAAATCTGCACTACTTTGCCCAGTCTGGTCCAGCCAGAATAGGTGAAACGCCCGTTTCGGCACACTCCGTCGTCGTATATCGCGATGCCTAACCTGATCTGGTCCTACCAGATAAGCTCCAATGAACCGCTTCCCTGTAACTGGTCCAGCGGACGAAATTTTCAAAGCCACGCCAGGATGCGCCAATTCCCTCTCTGGCGAAACCCTCGGCAAGGCTCATAATCAGCCTTGCAAGGATGCCGTCCGGCGTCCGAGGGTATTGGCCCACCCGGCCGGGTGGCTGAGAGGGACGGAGTTCGATCATGTCAGATGTCACGATTTCCAGACGCACCGTGCTTGCGGGTTCGGCATCGCTTCTGGCTTCGACGGCGCTGCCGACCATCGGTCTGGCACAGACGCCCAGGAAAGGCGGGCGTCTGGTCGTCGCCGCCGATTCCGAGCCGCGCAACCTCAACCCGGCGATCGTCGCTTCCAACGGCGTGTTCTTCATCTCAAGCAAGATCGTGGAAACGCTGGCCGAGGCGTCCTTCGACGGCAAGGACGGGCTCGAACCACGCCTGGCGACAGGCTGGGAGGGCGCCGCCGACGGCCTGTCGGTGACATTCAAATTGCGCGAAGGCGTCAAATGGCATGACGGCAAGCCCTTCACGTCCGCCGACGTCGCCTTCTCAGCGCTGCAGATCTGGAAGCCGCTGCAGAATCTCGGCCGCACCGTGTTCAAGGACCTGGAGACCGTCGACACGCCCGACGAACTGACCGCGGTATTCAAATTCGCCAAGCCGACACCGTTCCAGTTGATCCGCAACGCCTTGCCGGCGCTGAGCAGCGTGGTGCCGAAGCACATCTACGAGACTGGAAAGATCGAAGAGAACCCGGCCAACAATGCGCCTGTCGGCACCGGCCCGTTCAAATTCGCCGAACACAAACCCGGCGAATATTATCGGCTGGAGAAGAATGCCGACTATTGGGGCAAGCACCAACCTTACCTCGACGAGATCATCTACCAGGTGCTGCCCGACCGCACTTCGGCGGCAAGCGCGCTTGAGGCCGAAGAGATCCAGCTCGCCGCCTTTTCCGCCGTGCCGCTGGCCGATCTCGACCGCATCTCCAAAGTGCCTGGCCTCAAGGTGATCACCAAGGGTTACGAGGGCCTGACCTACCAGCTCGTCGTCGAGATCAACCATCGCCGCAAGGAGCTGGCCGACCTCAAGGTGCGCCAGGCGATTGCCCACGCCATCGACAAGGATTTCGTCGTCAAGACAGTGTTCCTCGGCTACGCCGCCACAGCCACCGGCCCGGTGCCAAAGAACGATCCGCAGTTCTATACGGCCGACGTGCCGACCTATGCCTTCGACGTGGCCAAGGCCAACGCCCTGCTCGACGAAGCCGGCTACAGCAAAGGCGACGACGGCAAGCGCTTCTCGCTGAAACTGTTGCCGGCGCCCTACTTCAACGAAACCAAGCAGTTCGGCGACTATCTGCGCCAGGCGCTCGCCGCCATCGGCATTGACGCCCAGCTGGTCAACAACGACTCGGCCGCGCACATCAAGGCCGTCTACACCGACCACGCCTTCGACCTCGCGGTCGGGCCGCCGGTGTTCCGCGGCGATCCGGCGATCTCGACCACCATCCTGGTGCAGAGCGGCATTCCCGACGGGGTGCCTTTCTCCAACCAGGGCGGTTACAAGAACGCGGAGCTCGACGCCCTCATCGCCAAGGCGTCCGAGACGCTCGACACCAGTGCGCGGACGGAGCTCTACGAGGAGTTTCAGAAAAAGGTCGCAGCCGACCTGCCGCTGATCAACGTCGCCGAATGGAGCTTCATCAGCGTTATCAGAGACACGGTGGGGAATGTCGCCAACAACCCGCGCTGGGCGGTATCGAACTGGGCGGACACCTGGCTGGAGGGGTGAGCTGCGATTAATTGAGATTGACCTTCGCCAGTAGGTGAAGTTGGTAATGTCCGTGCTCGACGATACCCCCCTCTGTCCTGCCGGACATCTCCCCCTCAAGGGGGGAGATTGGCTTGCTTTGATGCCGGCCCTTCCCTTAGCGATGTTTGCGATTGGCGCTACGGCGAGTGACGGCCGATCTCCCCCCTTGAGGGGGAGATGTCCGGCAGGACAAAGGGGGGCGCCTAGGCACTGCGCATCCCAGGATCGGCACATCGCCAAGCAGCCGGCGCCGCCATGACCCGCGCCCTCATCCTCCTTCGCCGTCGCCTCGTCGGCAGCATCTTCGTGCTGCTGATTGTCGTCATCGGCACTTTCCTTTTGCTGGAATCCGCGCCCGGTGACGCGGTCGACGCCTATATCGCCTCGACCGGCGGCGACGCCGGCATGATCGAATTGCTGCGCCATCGCTGGGGCCTCGACCAGTCGGCGCTGACGCGGCTTGCGAACTACCTCTGGGCGCTGCTGCATCTCGACCTCGGCCAGTCCGTCACCTTCTCGCGGCCGATCCGCGAGGTGATCCTCGAACGCCTGCCCAACACGTTGCTTTTGATGGGCAGCGCCACCGCGCTCTCCTTCGGGCTCGGCTCGGCGCTCGGCATCTATGCCGGCGCCAGGCCCGGCAGCTTTCGCGACCGCTTCCTGTCGATCGGTTCACTGGCGCTCTATGCCGTGCCGGGCTTCTGGCTCGGGCTGGTGCTGATCATCGTCTTTGCCGTCGACCTGCGTTGGTTTCCGATCGGCGGCATCGAGAGCATCGCATCGGGCAAGACCGGCCTCGACCGCGCGATGGATATCGCCAGTCATCTCGTCCTGCCGGTGTCCGCACTCGGCTTTATCTATCTGGCACTTTATCTGCGCATGATGCGCGCCGGCATGGCCGAAGTCTGGCGGCAGGATTTTGTCCTCGCCGCTCGCGCCAAAGGCCTGTCCCGCCGCCGCATCGTGCTCGCCCACGTCGCCCGCAACGCGCTGTTGCCGCTGGTCACCATGCTCGGCCTGCAATCGGCCCAGATGCTGGGCGGCAGCGTCGTCATCGAGAGCGTCTTTTCGGTGCCCGGCCTTGGCCGGCTGGCGCAGGAAGCGGTGGCCGCGCGCGACACGCCGCTGCTGCTCGGCATCATTCTCACCAGCGCCGTTCTGGTCGTCATCATCAATCTTCTCGTCGACATCGCTTACACCGTCCTCGATCCGCGCGTCGGCGCCAGCGAGGCCAGTGCGTGAACCCGCTTCGCCGTTTTTTCCGCACGCCGGAAGCGCTCGCCGGCGCGATCATCCTGGCGGCGCTGTGCGCCATGGCGCTTGCCGCACCACTGTTCTTTCCCGGCGATCCGCAAGCCATTGCCGGGCCGGCATTGCTGCCACCCTTTCAGGACTGGTCGCTGCCGCTCGGCACCGACAGGCTCGGCCGCGATGTGCTGGCCGAGCTTTTCCACGGCGCCCGCACCTCGCTGGCGGTCGGGCTGGCGGCGGCAGCCACAGCCCTTGCCGTCGGCGCGATAGTCGGCACAGTGGCCGGCTTTGCCGGCGGCGGCGTCGACGAAGTGCTGATGCGTATCACCGACGCCATCCAGACCGTGCCGAGCTTCCTGCTGGCGCTGGCCTTCGTCAGCGTCGTCGGCCCATCGCTCGGTGTCGTCGTCGCGGCGATCGCGCTCGGTGCCTGGACGGGGCCAGCGCGTGTTGCCCGTGCAGAAGTGCTGTCGATCCGCGAGCGCGATTTTGTTGCTGGCGCCCGCGTCATCGGCATGCATCCGCTGGAGATCGCCTTTCGCGAAGTGCTGCCCAACGCATTGCCGCCGGTACTGGCATTGTCGTCGGTGATCGTCGCCGCCGCGATCCTCACAGAGGCGGCCCTTTCGTTTCTCGGCCTCGGCGACCCAAACCGCGTGACCTGGGGCGGCATGATCGCCGAAGGCCGCGCCGTGCTGCGCACCGCGCCTTTTTTGTCGATCATTCCCGGTGTAGCGCTCGTGCTGACCGTGCTCGGTGTCTATCTCGCCGGCGAAGGCGTCGTCGAGACGACAGCGGTGAGAAGGAGCCTGTCGTGACGGCGCTGCTTTCGATCCGCGATTTGACGGTGACCTATCGCCGCGATGGCAGCGAGGTGGCGGCGCTGAAACATGTCAGCCTCGATGTCGCCGCCGGCGAGCGCCTCGCCATCATCGGCGAGAGCGGCTCGGGCAAGAGCACGCTGGCGCTGGCCATTGCCGGGCTGCTGCCGGCTTCCGCCAGGATTGGCGGCCGTATTGACTGGTTTTTGCGATCGCCGTCATCCTGGGGCGCCAAGGCACCCCCCTCTGTCCTGCCGGACATCTCCCCCTCAAGGGGGGAGATTGCGCTCTCATCTCCGCCTTCGCCGATCTCCAAGGTTGCAGGAAGGGACCCAACAGCGAAACTGCTAATCTCCCCCCTTGAGGGGGAGATGTCCGGCAGGACAGAGGGGGGCCTCATGGAACGCAAAGCTCAAAAATCCGTCGCCAAACCCACCCACAGCCCCCTCGGTGGCCGCGACATCGGCTTCGTCTTCCAGGACCCGTCGGCCAGCCTCGATCCGGTGATGGCGGTCGGCGAGCAGATCGCGGAAGTCGCGCACGCGCATCTCGGCCTTACCTGGTCGCAATCCTATGCCAGGGCAAAAACCCTGCTTGAACGCGTCCGGCTGCCCGATCCAGACGCCGGTTTGCGCGCCTTTCCGCACCAGCTTTCCGGTGGCCAGAAGCAGCGCGTGGCAATCGCCGCAGCGATTGCGGCCGGTCCGAAACTGCTGATCGCCGATGAGGCGACCAGCGCGCTCGACACCATCGTGCAGGCCGAGATTGTCGCCCTGATCCGGCAATTGGTAGCCGAGGACGGCATGACGCTGCTGTTCGTCAGCCACGACATCGCGCTGGCCGCCGAGCTGGCTGAGCGCATCGCCGTGTTCCGGCACGGCGAGCTGGTCGAGCTCGGCGCGACGGCGCAGATCATCGCTAGCCCGCGCCACGCCTACACAAGAGCGCTGCTCGACGCCCATCTCGGCCTCGACGCCGAACCGTTGTTGGAGCGGGCAGGAGCGTCGAGGTGAGCAGTCCATTGCTGGCCGTTTCCGGCCTGACCAAACGATATCGTCGC
>NZ_RZTA01000086.1:0-28453 GCF_004023115.1 Mesorhizobium sp. M6A.T.Cr.TU.017.01.1.1 | reverse complement strand
CGACGCCCGCCATCATCGCGGCGCGGTCGTGGCCGAAACAGTCGAGCGCGCCAGCCATGATCAGGCTTTCAAAGACGCGCTTGCCGACGATCTTCGGATCGACCCTTTCGCAGAAATCGGCGAGGTTTTTGAACGGTTTTTCGCCGCGCATGGCGACGATATGCTCGACCGCCGCGTCGCCGACGCCCTTGAGCGCGGCCAGCGAATAGAAGATCCGGTTCTCGCCGACTTCGAAGGCGCGGAAGCTCGTCATCACCGAAGGCGCCACGACATCGATGCCGAGGCGCAGCGCATCCTGGCGGAAATCGGCGAGCTTGTCGGTGTTGCCCATATCCAGCGTCATCGACGCGGCCAGGAACTCGACCGGGTGGTGCGCCTTCAGATAGGCCGTCTGGTAGGAGACGACCGCGTAGGCGGCGGCATGCGATTTGTTGAAACCGTAGTCGGCGAACTTTGCCAGCAGGTCGAAAATAAAGTCGGCTTGCGGCTTGCCGACGCCGCGCTCGACCGCGCCCGAGACGAAGCGCTCGCGCTGCTTGTCCATCTCGGCGCGGATCTTCTTGCCCATGGCGCGGCGCAACAAATCGGCTTCGCCCAGCGAATAGCCGGAGAGCTCCTGCGCGATCTGCATAACCTGTTCCTGGTAGACGATGACGCCTTGCGTCTCCTTCACCAGATGGTCGATCTTCGGGTGGATCGACGCCATCTCCTCCTCGCCATGCTTTCTGGCGTTGTAGGTCGGGATGTTCTCCATCGGCCCCGGCCGGTAAAGCGCGACCAGCGCGATGATGTCCTCGATACAGTCGGGGCGCATGCCGATCAGCGCCTTGCGCATGCCGGCACTTTCCACCTGGAACACGCCGACCACTTCGCCGCGCGACAGCATGGCGTAGGTGTCGGGGTCGTCGAGCGGAATGTGGGCGAGATCGATCTCGATGCCGCGGCGGCGGATCAGCTTGACCGCGGTCTCCAGCACCGTCAGCGTCTTCAGGCCGAGGAAGTCGAACTTCACCAGCCCGGCCTGCTCGACATACTTCATGTTGAACTGGGTGACCGGCATGTCGGAGCGCGGGTCGCGGTACATCGGCACCAGCTCCCACAGCGGCCGGTCGCCGATGACGATGCCGGCGGCGTGCGTCGAGGCGTGGCGGTAGAGCCCTTCCAGCTTCTGCGCCATGTCGAGCAGCGTCTGCACGATCGGCTCGCGCTCTGCCTCTTCGGCAAAGCGCGGCTCGTTGGCGATGGCGTCGGCGAGCTTGACTGGATTGGCCGGGTTCGACGGCACCATCTTGGAGAGCTTGTCGACCTGGCCATAGGGCATCTGCAGCACGCGGCCGACATCGCGCAGCACCGCGCGGGCCTGCAGCGTGCCGAAGGTGATGATCTGGCCGACCTGGTCGCGGCCGTATTTCTGCTGGACGTAGCGGATGACCTCCTCGCGCCGGTCCTGGCAGAAGTCGATGTCGAAGTCGGGCATCGACACGCGGTCGGGGTTGAGGAAGCGCTCGAACAGCAGCGAGAAACGCAGCGGATCGATGTCGGTGATGGTCGTCGAATACGCGACCAGCGAGCCGGCGCCCGAACCGCGGCCCGGCCCGACCGGAATGCCTTGTGCCTTCGCCCATTTGATGAAGTCGGCAACGATCAGGAAATAGCCGGGGAACTTCATCTTCTCAATGATGCCGAGCTCGAATTCCAACCGTTCGCGATATTGTTCGACCGTGTAGCCAGGCGCCAGTCCGTGCGCGGCGATCCGCGCCTCCAGCCCTTCATGCGCCTGTCTGGCAAGCTCCTGCGCCTCCGCCTTCACCGCCGCATCGGCGTCGGCGACATCGCCGCCGGCAAAGCGCGGCAGGATCGGGTTGCGGGTCTTGGGATAATAAGAGCAGCGCAGCGCGATCTCGACGGTGTTGTCGATCGCTTCGGGCAGATCGGCGAACAGCCTCGCCATGTCAGCCTGGCTTCTCAGAAAATTGTCGGGCGACAGGCGGCGGCGATTGTCGACGGCGACGACCGAGCCTTCGGCGATGGCGATCAGCGCGTCATGCGCCTCATAGTCGTCGCGCGAGGAGAAAAACGCCTCGTTGGTGGCGACCAGCGGCAGGTCATTGATATAGGCGAGATCGACGGACGATTGCTCGATCGCCCGGTCATAGCCGGAAACCCGTTCCAGCTCGACATAGAGCCGGTCGCCGAACAGCGCCTTGAGCGCCAAAAGCCGTGTCTCGGCGAGATCGCGGCGGTCCTCTTTCAAGGCGTTGCCGATCGGACCGCGCGGCCCGCCGCTGAGACAGATCAGGCCGTCGCAATGGCCTTGCAGCATTTCGGTCGTCAGATGCACCGCCTCGCCGGGCGGCGTTTCGAGATAGACCCGGCTGACCAGCCTGACCAGATTGCTGTAGCCGGCCTCGGTCGCCGCGATCAAAACCACCGGCCGCATCTCCGGGCCTTGCCGCCTGCGGTCGCGCTGGCTGTCGCTGGCTTCGCCGGAAAAGGCGAGAGTGGTCTGGCAGCCGATGATCGGCTGGATGCCCTCCTTCACCGCTTTCTGCGCGAATTCGAGCGCGCCGAACAGATTGTTGGTGTCGGTGACGGCGATGGCCGGAGCTTCATCCTTGACCGCATGGGCGACGACCGTGCCAAGCTGCAAAGCACCTTCGAGCAGCGAATAGGCCGAATGCACGCGCAGATGGATGAACGGCCGCGCCGGCATTTCCGGCCGCGACGCCTTCATAAAAGCCTCGCGCCGCAAAGGGTCGCGTGGAAGTGTCTCATTCGCCATGGTTTTTTAGCGCCGCTTGAAAGGACTCAGTCGATGAAATTGCATTGTCCGGCACCGGACGATGCGAGTCCAGCAGTTGCCAATCGAGCCTTGCAAGTTCGCGATCGTTGCTTTGTGACGGCATTTATGCTAGGAATATATGCATGGTGCTGATTTGCGCCAACGACCCGCCGCCGAGGCGGGTTTTTATTTTCAGCCTCACGCGAATTCCATGATCACCGCATCGACCGCGAGACTGTCGCCCGGCTTCGCCTTGAGTTTCGACACGGTGAGATCGCGCTCGGCGCGCAGCACGTTTTCCATCTTCATCGCCTCGACCACGGCCAGCGTCTCGCCGGCCTTGACCTCCTGCCCCTCGGCAACCGCGATCGACACGACGAGGCCGGGCATCGGGCAGAGCAGCATCTTCGACGTGTCCGGCGCCACTTTTTCCGGCATCAGCCTCTCGAGCTCGGCGGTGCGCGGCAGCATGGCGCGTGCGGCGACCGACATGCCTTTCCAGGCGATGCGAAACCCGTTCAGCACCGGCCTGATCTGCGCGGCGATTCTTCGGTCGCCGACCGTGCCGCGCCAGATGAGATCGCCCGGCCGCCAGTCTGACATCACCGTCAGCGCCTTGCCGCCGTCGATCGACAGATCGAGCTCCATTGGAATGGAAATCATGCCTTCGAGGACAGAGGCCGAAAGGTAATCCTCGCCGATCTTGACCGCCCAGTCGCGCTTCAGGGCACCCGAATGCGGCGCCAGCCGCCCGCCCAGCCGATCGAGCCGGTCGCGGCGCAGCAGTTCGACCGCGGTGGCGATCGATGCGAGCACGGCCTTCTCCTCGCTATCAGGCACGATCGGCGCGAACCCGTCAGGATATTCCTCTGATATGAAGGCGGTCGATATCAGCCCTTCCCGCCAGCGCGGATGCTGCATGAGTGCTGCCAGGAACGGTATGTTGTGCTCGATGCCGTCGACGACGAAGCTGTCCAGCGCTTCCGACATGGCGTCGATCGCGGCGAGCCGCGTCGGCGCCCAGGTGCACAGCTTGGCGACCATCGGGTCATAGAACATCGAGATTTCCGACCCTTCGGTGACGCCGGTATCGTTGCGGATGACGATTTCGCCGAACTGTCCCTCTTCCGGCGGCCGGTATCTCGTCAGCCGGCCGATCGACGGCAGGAAATTGCGATATGGGTCCTCGGCATAGAGCCGGCTTTCCACCGCCCAGCCGTTCAGCTTGACGTCACTTTGCTTGATAGCGAGTTTTTCGCCGGCAGCTATGCGGATCATCTGCTCGACCAGATCGATGCCGGTGACCAGCTCGGTCACCGGGTGCTCGACTTGCAATCGCGTATTCATTTCAAGGAAATAGAAGTTCTTTTCGCTGTCGACGATGAACTCCACCGTGCCGGCGCTCTGGTAGTCGACCGCCCTAGCCAGCGCCACCGACTGCTCGCCCATGGCTTTCCGGGTCTTGGCGTCGAGGAAAGGCGAAGGCGCCTCTTCGACGATCTTCTGGTTGCGGCGCTGGATCGAGCATTCGCGCTCGCCGAGATAAAGCGCATTGCCATGCGCGTCGGCCAGCACCTGGATCTCGATGTGGCGCGGATCGACCACGAACTTCTCGATGAAGACGCGGTCGTCGCCAAACGAGCTTTTGGCCTCCGAACGCGCCCGGTCGAACCCGTCGCGCACCTCGGCCTTGCTCCAGGCGATGCGCATGCCCTTGCCGCCGCCGCCGGCCGAGGCCTTGATCATCACGGGATAGCCGATCTCACCGGCTATTTTCTCGGCATGGCCGGCATTCTCGATGACGCCAAGCCAGCCGGGCACGGTCGACACGTTTGCAGCGTTGGCGAATTTCTTCGATTCGATCTTGTCGCCCATCGCCCTGATCGCTCTGGGTTTTGGGCCGATGAAGACGATGCCCTCCTTCTCCAGCGCCTCACAGAACGATGCGCGTTCGGACAGAAATCCGTAGCCGGGATGCACGGCTTCAGCACCCGTCGCCTTGCAGGCGGCGATGATCTTCTCCGGCACCAGATAGCTCTGCGAGGCCGGCGAAGGCCCGATATGCACCGCTTCGTCGGCCATCTCGACATGCACGGCGTCGCGATCGGCGTCCGAATAGACCGCCACGGTTGCGATGCCCATCTTGCGCGCCGTCTTAATGACGCGGCAGGCGATCTCGCCACGATTGGCGACCAGGATTTTTGTGAACATGCGGGTTTTGTTCCCTCGGCTGCCTTTCTTTTATGGGCTTCGCCCAGCCGGTCAAGGCCCCGGCTGATCAAGGCAAGTTGGCGCATATCCCGGGCGCAAGTCGCCTAGTGACGACCAAACCCGGCTATGAACTGTCAATTCGTCCCATAGTCCAGAACCTGCAGATACGCTAATGCTCGGCCCCGATTGCAGATTTGCCCTGAGAGGAGATTCCCGATGAAAACCCGTGCCGCTGTCGCTGTCGCCGCCGGAAAGCCGCTGGAGATCCTGGAGGTCGACCTCGACGGCCCGCGCGCGGGCGAGGTGCTGGTCGAGATCAAGGCGACCGGCATCTGCCACACCGACGAGTTCACGCTGTCGGGCGCCGATCCCGAAGGCATTTTTCCGGCGATCCTCGGCCATGAGGGTGCAGGAATCGTCGTCGATGTCGGCAAAGGCGTCACCTCGGTCAAGAAGGGCGACCACGTCATCCCGCTCTACACGCCGGAATGCCGGCAATGCCCGTCCTGCCTATCCAGAAAGACCAATCTGTGCACCGCGATCCGCGCCACGCAGGGGCAAGGCCTGATGCCTGACGGCTCGTCGCGCTTCTCGATCGGCAAGGACAAGATCTTCCACTATATGGGCTGCTCGACCTTCTCCAACTTCACCGTGCTGCCCGAGATCGCGGTGGCCAAGGTCAATCCCGACGCCCCCTTCGACAAGATCTGCTACATCGGCTGCGGCGTCACCACTGGCATCGGCGCGGTGATCCACACGGCCAAGGTCGAGATCGGCGCCACGGCCGCCGTCTTCGGCCTCGGCGGCATCGGCCTCAACGTCATCCAGGGACTACGTCTCGCTGGTGCCGACATGATCATCGGCGTCGACCTGAACAACGACAAGAAGGAATGGGGCGAGAAATTCGGCATGACGCATTTCGTCAATCCGAAGGAGATCGATGGCGATATCGTGCCCTACCTCGTCAACATGACCAAGCGCGGTGCCGACCAGATCGGCGGTGCCGACTATACGTTCGACTGCACGGGCAGCACCAAGGTGATGCGGCAGGCGCTTGAGGCATCGCACCGCGGCTGGGGCAAGTCGGTCGTCATTGGCGTTGCCGGCGCCGGCCAGGAGATCTCGACGCGGCCGTTCCAGCTCGTCACCGGCCGCACCTGGATGGGCACCGCCTTTGGCGGCGCGCGCGGCCGCACCGACGTGCCGAAGATCGTCGACTGGTACATGGACGGCAAGATCGAGATCGACCCGATGATCACCCACACGCTGAAGCTGGAGGACATCAACAAGGGTTTTGACCTGATGCATGAGGGCAAGAGCATCAGGAGCGTGGTGGTTTACTGACGAGAACCACAAGCCGCTGATCGACCGGTCCGCGACCTGGTTTCGAAAAGAAAGGGGCAGATAAAAACGCCGAAAAACTGCATCCGAAAGTCGACAATGGACTGCCCAAGGAAAAGACCGATTGTGCCCGCGAGACGCTGGTCTGCGCCTTCAATTAGAATATGATAAAATTTGGGTTTGATGATTTGAGGTCATGCCACCATGGTCAGAAAAGTTGTTCTCGTCGTCGGCATTTTAACTTTCATTTCTACTCTTCAAGCGCTCTCTCAATCGTTTCAGGGCTCTTTTGAATTTCGGTGGACAACAGATCCTCAAAATCAGCACCGCATTATGATGCTACTCTCAGACGCTTCTTTTACCGACAAAGTCGGAAAGATATGGAGCGTTCCCAAAGGCACAAATATTGATAGAGCATCTATTCCGGCGCCACTATGGTCATTCGCTGGCTCACCGTTTGTTGGAAACTACAGACGCGCCTCTGTTATCCACGACCGATTTTGCGACACCAAAACCGAACGCGCATCAGATGTTCACAAAATGTTTCGTGAAGCGATGGAGGCTGATGGCGTCGGGTATTTGGAGCGGCTAAGCAAATATATGGCTGTTAGCGCTTATAGCGTCGTCACCGGCGCATGCGGAAAAGAAGAAGACACGTTAAGAAAACTCTTTTCGTCGAACGACTTTCAAGGGGTGCTTAAAAGTGACGAGCTTTTTAAGCAGCTTGATACTTATAAGGTAGACATGAGAAAATTGGATACCGTTGCCTCAAGAGCTGACACTATTAAATCCATTGCCAAGATTGAAAATCCACTGACATTCGCGGCGCTAACTGAGTTTCGGCGTATCCCGTCCAACCAGAACTACGCGACGCTCGAAACAGCAATTAAGGCAGAGCAACCAACGGAAGCCGAGGCCGATCAACTGGTGTTGTTGGCAAACGCCACCGTTCCAGAAGGCAGTATTTCGTTGCCGGGGCAATAGACCTTGAATTTGACGCGCCCCGCCATTTACGTCGATGCCGATGCCTGTCCGGTGAAGGCCGAGGTCGAGAAAGTTGCCGAGCGCCATGGCGTCGTCGTCACCTTCGTCTCCAATGGCGGCCTGCGCCCGTCGCGCGATCCGATGATCCGCAACGTCGTCGTGTCCAAAGGCGCCGACGCGGCTGACGACTGGATCGTCGAAAATGCCAGGCCCAACGACATCGTCGTCACGGCCGATATCCCGCTTGCCGCCCGCACGGTGGCGCTCGGCGCCCATGTGCTTGGGCCGACCGGGCGCCCGTTCACGCCGGAAACGATCGGCATGGCGGTGGCGATGCGCGACCTCAAGCAGCATCTGCGCGAGACCGGCGAGAGCAAGGGCTACAATGCCAGTTTCGCGCCGCAGGACCGCTCGCGGTTTCTCGGCGAGCTCGACCGCATCTTGCGGCGTGCGCTGAAATCCGCCGCACTGGGTTAGCGCTTCGACCTCGAACCGGACGTCAGCGCAGCAAAACCGGGAATCGATCTTCGGCATCATGCGCACAGGCAAAAGTGCTATAATGTCCGAGTCCTAAAAGACGAGCGGCGGTAAGACGGACCGCCATCAGGGGCCGGGCCATGACGACCGAGACGCCGCTGAAGAAACCACTGCATCGCCACATGCAGTTCGCGGTGTCGGCCTGCATCGGTGTAGTGGCACTGGCGATCGCGTTGGTTTTGCGCGCACCCATCGCCTATTCGATCGGCGCCAATGCGTTCTTCGCCGCCTACACCGTCATCGTCGTCGCCCAGATGCCGCTGCTCACCGGCCGCTATCTGAGCAAGAATGCCCGCGCCACCGACCAGCCGGTGCTGGTCATCTTTGCCGTGACGCTGATTGTCGTCGCCGTCGCCATCGTCTCGTTGTTCCAGTTGATCAATCGAGGGGGCAGCCCACATCCTGTCGAACTCACCTTCGCGCTGGTGTCGATCCCGCTCGGCTGGTTCACCATCCACGCCATGACGGCGCTGCACTACGCACATGTTTATTGGCTGAACGATGAAGAGACCGGCCCCGGCAGTAAAGCGAAGCAGAAAAAGCCCGTCGGCGGCCTCGTATTTACCGGTAAGGAGCGGCCGGACGGCTGGGATTTCCTCTATTTCTCGACCACCGTCGGCATGACCTCACAGACTTCCGATACCACTGTCTCGACCACGCATATGCGTCGCATCGTGCTTTTGCATTCGATCGTGTCGTTCTTTTTCAATACAGTGATCGTCGCAGCAGCGGTCAACCTCGCCGTCAGTCTTGGAAGCCAGTAGTATCGGGTAGCTCGTAATAATTCCGTGATCGGATGAAACATCGCTTTGGCTGGCAACGTATTGGGAGGAGAACGATCGGAAAGGCCGACTGAGCGGCCGGGAGGACGCGAAAAATGGAATCGGTTGCCAGGAGCCAATCCGCCGCCGCGGTGGATGCTGCCCCCCCGAAAGATGCAACGCTGATCTACCGGCAGTCGCGCTGGACGCGGCTGACGCACTGGCTCTGGGCCATCTCGCTGTTCTTCATGCTGCTTTCCGGCCTGCAGATCTTCAACGCCCGCCCCCAGCTCTATATCGGCAAGGAGTCGGGATTCGCCTATGACAACACCATCTTCGCCATCGGCGCCGAGAACACCGCAAACGGCCCGCGCGGCTACACCGAAATCTTCGGCAAGCGCTTCGATACAACCGGTGTGCTCGGCTGGTCGGGACCGGCGGGTCGGGAGACGTCCCGGGCTTTCCCGTCTTGGGCGACGATCCCCTCCTATTACGACCTCGGCACCGCCCGCGTCGTCCATTTCTTCTTCGCCTGGATACTAACCACGACGCTGGTCGTGTGGCTGGTCGCCAGCCTCATCAACGGCCATCTGCGCCGCGATCTTGCCCCGCGCATCGACGATCTCAGGCGTTTGCCGCGAGACATCGCCGATCATGCCAGGTTCAAGTTCCGTCACAGACGCGAATACAACACGCTGCAGAAGATGGCCTATGGCGGCGTCATGTTCGTGCTGCTGCCGCTGATGATCATCACCGGCCTTGCCATGTCGCCGAGCATGAACGCGGTGCTGCCGTTCCTCAACGATCTGCTTGGCGGCAGGCAGACGGCGCGGACGATCCATTTCATCGTGATGCTGCTGCTCGTCGCCTTCTTCATCATCCATATCCTGATGATCTTCGCCGCCGGCCCGATCAACGAGCTGCGTTCCATCATCACCGGCTGGTACCGAACCGACCCGCCGGCGCATGGCAGCAAGACGCCTCAGAGGAGTGCGTGAGATGGCGAAGTTTGTGATCAGCCGCAGAAAATTCCTGACCTCGGCCAGCCTCGGCGTCTCCAGTATCATGCTCTCGGGTTGTGACGCCTTCGACAGCCAGCTTCGCGTCGGCGACGGCCTGCGCAGCTTCCTCGAAGGCGCCAACGGCCTGACCTGGCGCGCGCAACGCCTGCTTGCCGGCGATTCGCTGGCGCCGGAATTCACCGAAGCCGACATCCGCCAGCCGCAGCGGCCGAACGGCGTCACTGCGCCGGACGACGATGTCTACAAGGGCCTGCTCGCCAACAATTTCGCCGACTGGCGGCTTGAGGTTTCCGGCCTTGTCGAAAAGCCGCTGTCGCTGACCCGCGAGCAGCTAATGAACATGCCGAGCCGCACCCAGATCACCCGCCACGACTGCGTCGAAGGCTGGAGTTGCATCGCCAAATGGACCGGCACGCCGCTGTCGCTGGTGCTTGATCAGGCGGTGGTCAAGCCGCAGGCGCGCTACGTCATGTTCCATTGCCTCGACACGATCGACCGCAGCCTGTCCGGCGACATCAAATATTACGGCTCGATCGACCTGGTCGATGCCCGTCACCAGCAGACGATCCTAGCCTATGGCTTGAACGGCAAGCCGCTGCCGGTCGAGAACGGCGCGCCGTTGCGTGTCCGCGTCGAGCGCCAGATCGGCTACAAGATGCCGAAATATCTCCGCAAGATCGAACTGGTCGACGGTTTCGCCACTATCGGCGGCGGCAAGGGCGGTTATTGGGAGGACAATGGCTACGACTGGTACGGCGGCATTTGACCGCAGAGCATGATTCCGAACCGAAGGTCAGCGCAGCAAAAAGTGGGAACCGGTTTTTGGAAAAAGATCATGTTCAAAGGAAAGTAGGCGCGATGCTCAGTAACTGTCATCGCTGTCATCGCCATCGCTGCGCAGGGCCGGGTTCAAGTCCGGATTGTCATCGGGGGTGACAAGCTTGCCCAGTCCGTGCGGGCCCTGATAGTTGCCGTGGGTGTCGAAATTCGGATTGCCCTGATTGTCGAATTGCGGCGTCGGATCGATCCATTGGTCGTCACGGCGATGGCGCGGCTTCGGGTAATAACTGTCGGAATGGTGGCGATGCGAGTTGTTGTTGTCGAGAATGGCGCCAACCACGCCGCCGACGATTATAGCCGCGGCCAGGTCGCCGGCAGAAGGGTTGCGGCCGGAGCCGGCGACCAGGAATTCCGCCGAGCAGCCATCATCGACCCAGATGCCGCCGCGGTCATAATCCCAGCTTCTGCCTTGAACGCAGCGCGACTTCGAAAGCTGAGAGGTCAATTGCACGCCGCGCCGCGTGTCGACACCGCAGTAGGAATAACGGTGGTTCACACTGGAGCAGACCACGCGTCTGGCGCCTGCCGCCTGCGCGGTGTCGGGCAGCAGCGAGAGCTTCGCCGGATTGCCCAGGGTGCAGGCCAGGAACACCATCGAGCCGCTGATCGCCATCCGTGCCGACATTGCAATTCTCCAACCCGATCCGCTATCGACAGAATGGCATCCTCGTGTAAATCTGACAACCAGGCGGTTGCAGCGGGATTCATCATGCACTCAAAAATGATCGCCACGATTGCACTTGCGCTTTCCGCCTGGCTGGCGTTGGCGGCGCCATCCGCCTGGGCGGACGACAGTCTCAAGCACATCATCGACCAGAAGACGCTGACGGTCGGTGTGGCGCTCAATCCACCATGGATCCTCAAGAAAGCCGACGGCAAATTCGCAGGCTACGATGTCGACCTGACCAGCGCGCTTGCGTCCGACCTTGGCGTCGACCTGAAGCTGGTCGAAGTGCCTTGGAACGATCTCAAGGCACGGCTGCTCAAGGGCGATTTCGACATGATTGCGGCGGGCTATGCCAGCACTCCGGAACGTGCGCGCGAAGTGGTATTCTCCGACCAGACAGGCGCTGCCGATATTCGCATGGTGGCGACGATCGCCAGCCTCGGCAAAAAGCCGGGAAAGGCGGTGGCCGCGCCGGGATACAAGATCGCCGTGCTATCCAATTCCACGGATGAAGCCGCCGCGAAGGAAGCATTCCCCAAGGCGACCATCCTCTCCTTCGACAATACATCAGATGTTTTCGCCGCGGTCATCGGCGGCGAGGCACAGGCGATGGTCGCCACATCGCCAACGCCGCAGATGGCCGCCAGGCTCTATGATGCGAAGTTGACAATGGTGGGTGGCCCGCTGTTGCGGACGCCGGAGGCGTTTGCGATGCGGCCGGACGATATCCGCCTGATCCAATACGTCAACAACTGGATTGACGCGCGTACAGCAGATGGCACCATCACCGGCGTGCGCCGCTACTGGTTCGGCAGTTTCAAATGGATGTCGCGGTTCGACACCAGCGCCAAGCCGGAGCCTGCCAAGCAATAGTTTTGCGACAGTTCGAGGGTCCTGGCCGGGGTGCAGCCGTCTAGGCGACCTTGTCGCCCAGCGCCCCGAGCGCCGGATGGATTTCCGGCGAGGTTGTTAGCGAAGACTTGTCGGTAAGGTGTCGCTGGCAGGTGACAAGGTGTCGTCCACAGGCTATGGATGACGAGTCGAGGGCTCAAATTGAGTCCTACCTGTTTGCGGGAGAGAGCAGCGAGAGCTGCCGCCGAAGGGGAAATCGCCCGAAATCTCTCAGGCAAAAGAACCGTAGACGGGAAAGACACTCTGGAAAGTCGGGGCTTGCCCCCGCGCCGAAGGTGTAAGCGCTGCCGACAGAGTTACGGGGCGCGAGTCTCTCAGGCTTCAGACAGAGGGGCACGGACTGGCCGCCATTCGCGGCCGATTGCGTGCGACTCTGGAGACGACATGACGGGCGACATCAAACACCTTCCCCTCGAAGACCTTCACGTGGCCGCCGGTGCGCGCTTTGGCGCGTTCGCCGGCTGGTCGATGCCGCTGACCTATCCGGCCGGCGTGATGAAGGAGCACCTTCAGACCCGCGAGCATGCCGGCCTGTTCGACATCTCGCACATGAAGCTGTTCGAGATCAGTGGGCCGGGCGCTGAGGCACTGCTCAATCGTGCCTGCCCGTTCGACGCCGGCGCGCTTGAGATTTCCCAGTCCAAATACACGTTCTTTCTCAACGAAGCGGCCGGCATCATCGACGATCTGATCGTCACCAGGCTCGGCCAACAACGCTTCATGGTTGTCGCCAATGCCGGCAATGCCGAAGCCGACGACAAGCACCTGCGCGCACTTGCCCTGGATTCTGAAACAAAGGGGGTTTTTGATGCCAAGGTGGACGCACTCGACCGCGTCTTCCTGGCGATCCAGGGGCCCGAAGCCTGGGCCGCCCTGTCCCGCGCCGGCATCGAGACCGGATCGCTGCTGTTCATGCATGGCTTTGAGCCCCGCGAAAACTGGTTCATGAGCCGGTCGGGCTACACCGGCGAAGACGGTTTCGAGATCGGCCTGCCGGAAGCCGACGCGCGAAATCTCGTCGCCAGGCTGCTCGAGGACGAGCGCGTGATGTGGGTTGGGTTGGCCGCCCGTGACAGCCTGCGGCTCGAAGCAGGCCTGTGCCTGCACGGGCTGGACATCACACCGGAGATCGACCCGGCCAGCGCCGGGCTGATGTGGGCGATTCCGAAGGAAGTTCGCGCCTCTGGCACTTTCATCGGTGCCGACGCATTGCGTGCGATCCTGGAGCGCGGCCCGGCGCAAAAACGCGTCGGCCTGAAACCGCAAGGTCGACAGCCTGTGCGGGCTGGAGCGTCGCTTTTCAATGCGGTTGGGAAACCGGTCGGACATGTCACCTCCGGCGGCTTTGGCCCTTCGGCAGGTTTTCCCGTCGCCATGGGTTACGTCGAAACGCCGTTGGCTTCATCGACAAACCCACTCTTCGCCGACGTTCGCGGGACCAAAATCCCCATCGATATCAATCCCCTGCCCTTCACGCCGCATCGCTACCGCAAAGGATGAACCTTCTCATGGCAAAAACCTATTTCACCGAAGATCACGAATGGCTGCGCGTCGAAGGCGGTGTCGCCACCGTCGGCATCACCGACTACGCACAGGAGCAACTCGGCGATCTCGTCTTCGTCGAATTGCCGGAGCTTGGGAAAAAGCTGGCCAAGGGCGATACCGCCGTCGTGGTCGAATCCGTCAAGGCAGCATCGGACGTCTATGCACCGGTCGACGGCGAGATCACCGAAGCAAACACCTCGCTCTCGTCTGATCCGTCCCTGGTAAATTCCGCGGCGACCAGCGACGGCTGGCTGTGGAAGATGAAGCTGGCCGATGAAAGCCAGCTCGAAGGCCTCCTGGATGAGGCCGCCTACAAAGCCCATATTGGTTGATAGCAGGATCAAGAAGATGACTGCAGCATCTTACCCCTTCTCGGCCCGCCATATCGGCCCCGGCCTCAATGATGTCAGAGCCATGTTGGCGACGATCGGCGTTCCCTCAGTCGAGACCCTGATCAGCCAGGCTGTGCCGAAATCGATCCGGCTCGACCGGCCGCTGGCCTTGCCCGCACCGGCGAGCGAAGCGGAGGCGCTGGCCGAGCTTTCAGCGACAATGGCAAAAAACACGGTGCTGAAGAGCTTCATCGGCGCCGGCTACCACGGCGTGCACGTGCCGCCGGTCATCCAGCGCAATCTGTTCGAGAACCCGGCCTGGTATACGGCCTACACGCCCTACCAAGCCGAGATCAGCCAGGGCCGGCTCGAAATGCTGTTCAATTTCCAGACGCTGGTCACTGAGCTGACCGGCCTGCCGGTAGCGTCGGCCTCGCTGCTCGACGAAGCGACGGCGGTGGCCGAGGCGGTCGGCATTGCGTTGCGCCATCACCGCGACAAGCGGACCAAGGTGGCGCTTGCCGGCACGCCGCATCCACAGACGCTAGACGTCGTGCGCACCCGTGCCGAACCGCTCGGCATCGAGGTCGACGGCGACACGATCGACGACAACACCGCCGCTCTGCTGGTCTCCTGGCCTGATACGTTTGGCGTCTATGGCGACCATAAGGCAGCAATCGAAAAAGCCCGCGCCACCGGCGCGCTGGTCGTCTTCATTGCCGATCCGCTCGGGCTGACGCTGACCGACGCGCCGGCTAGGCTTGGCGCCGACATCGCTGTCGGCCCAATGCAGCGCTTCGGCGTGCCGATGGGCTTTGGTGGGCCGCACGCCGCTTATTGCGCCGTCTCCGACAGGCTGACGCGGCTGATGCCCGGCCGCCTCGTCGGCCAGTCGACCGACAGCAAAGGCCGCGCCGGCTATCGTCTCGCCTTGCAGACGCGCGAACAGCATATCCGTCGCGACAAGGCGACCTCCAACATCTGCACGGCGCAGGCGCTGCTCGCCAACATGGCGACGGCCTATGCGATCTGGCATGGCCCTGCCGGCCTGCAGGCGATTGCCGGCCGAATCCATGCATTGGCCAACCGCTTGGCAGCCGGCCTTAGGGCATCAGGCGTTTCAGTCGTTGGCGCGAGCCGCTTCGACACGGTGACGGTGGAAGTGAAAGGCAGAGCCGGCGCCATCGCCGCCGCTGCTGAAAAGACCGGCCGGCTGCTGCGTGTCATCGACGCCGACCACATCGGCATCAGCTTCGATGAGACCTCGACCGACGCCGATCTGGACGCGATCGCGGCGCTGTTTGGCGCCAAGGCGGGCGCTGCTGCCAGCAGCACCATGCCCGGACGACCGCGCGGCAAGGAGTTTCTCACGCAGCCCGTCTTCCACGACAACCGTTCGGAAACCGAAATGATGCGCTTCCTGCGCCGGCTGGCCGACAAGGACCTGGCGCTCGACCGCGCCATGATCCCGCTCGGCTCCTGCACCATGAAGCTCAATGCCGCCGCCGAGATGATGCCGGTAAGTTGGCCAAGCATCGCCAATTTGCATCCCTTCGCTCCGGCAGGCCATTCGGCCGGCTACCGCGCCATGATCGACGAGCTGGAAGGCTGGCTGGCCGAGATCACCGGCTTCGACGCGGTGACCCTGCAGCCCAATGCTGGCAGCCAGGGCGAATATGCCGGGCTGCTCGCCATTCGCGGCTATCACCGCTCACGCGGCGAAGGCCACCGCACGGTCTGCCTCATCCCGTCATCCGCGCATGGCACCAATCCGGCGAGTGCGGCAATGGCCGGCATGAGCGTCGTCGTCGTGCGCTGCACCGAGGACGGCAACATCGACGTCGACGATCTGAAGGCCAAGGCGGCCGAGCATGCCCAAAACCTCGCGGCGCTGATGTTCACCTATCCCTCGACGCATGGCGTCTTCGAGGAAGGCGCGCGCGACCTCTGCGCCCTTATCCATCAGCATGGCGGCCAGGTCTATTTCGACGGCGCCAATCTCAACGCGCTGGTCGGCCTCGCCCGGCCGGGCGACATCGGCGCCGATGTCTGCCACATGAACCTGCACAAGACCTTCTGCATCCCGCATGGCGGCGGCGGCCCCGGCGTCGGCCCGATCGGCGTCAAGGCGCATCTAAAACCGTATCTGCCCGGCCACGTCACCGAAGGCTCGGGCCATGCCGTGTCGGCCGCACCGTTCGGCAGCGCGTCGATCCTGCCGATCACCTGGATGTACATCCGCATGATGGGTGCTTCCGGCCTGAAGCAGGCGACCGAGACGGCGATCATTTCCGCCAACTATGTGGCGACGCGGCTCGAAGCGCATTTCCCGGTGCTCTACAAGGGCCGCCACGGCCGTGTCGCGCATGAATGCATCCTCGACACCCGCGTGCTCAAGGACAGGGCCGGCATCAGCGTCGACGACATCGCCAAGCGGCTGATCGACTATGGTTTCCATGCGCCGACCATGTCGTTTCCGGTGGCCGGAACACTGATGGTCGAGCCGACCGAGTCCGAGCCCAAGAGCGAGCTCGATCGCTTCTGCGACGCGATGATCGCGATATCGGGCGAGGCGGCCAAGGTGGCGAAAGGCGAATGGCCCTTGGCCGACAATCCGCTGGTCAATGCGCCGCATACCGCCGCCGAGGCGCTGGCCGGCCAGTGGACCCATCCCTATTCGCGCCTGGAGGCGGCCTATCCGGCCGGCGATGCCGACACATCAGCCAAATACTGGCCACCGGTGTCGCGCATCGACAATGTCGCCGGCGACCGCAACCTCGTCTGCTCCTGCCCGCCGCTGTCGGAATATCTGGGCGCGGCGGAGTAGACCATCCCGAACCGAAGGTCAGCGCAGCAAAAAGTGGAATCCGGTCTTCGGACAAGATCATGGTCTAACAAGAAGATAGAAGCCTCAATCAGGCAGAACGCAAGGCCGGCGCGTCGGCCTTGCTCGCCTTGTTGTGGGAGATGACGCGATTTCGCCCGGCGCGCTTTGCCGCATAGAGTGCGGCGTCGGCTTCCGCCAACACATCGTCGAGACTGGTGCCGCCGGTCCCGCCGAAGCCGATGCCGCCGCTGACCGTGCTGCGCAACGGACCAAGCTGGGTGGCTACGACTTCCGCGCCGAAGGCGACGCTGATCTTGCTCGCAATGTCGTAAGCTTTCTCTTCCGTCATCCGCGACATGACCAGCACGAATTCCTCGCCGCCCAGCCGGAAGGCGTCGACGCCGGTCCTGGCGTATTTCCTGATGACAGCGGCGAAGCGGCGCAGAACCTGATCGCCGACCGGATGACCGAATACATCGTTGGTTCTCTTGAAGTGGTCGAGGTCGAACATGGCCACGGACATGAACGGACCGAAGACCCGCTCGCCGTAGAATGCCGTCAACGCCCGCCGGTTCATCAGCCCGGTCAATGGGTCGGTCATGGTCTCGGCCTTCAATTCGATCTGCGCCTGTAAATGGTGCAGGGAGAGCGTCAGTGCCCCGAGCCCGGTCATGCAGGCGACCGCCACGACGGAGTTCAACCGTTCGGCCCAATTGTCGGGCGCAACGCCGAGCATCCATTGGCCCTTGACCAGCAGGACCGCGCCGCAAAGTACGAAGGATAGCGCACAGATGCCGCTCAGGAACGAAACGACCAGCAGAATCCGGCGATCGTGACCACCGCCCTTGATCCAGAACATCACCCCGATAAGCGAGAGCAGCGCCGTTACCGTCGCGTAGGTGACGATGAAACCGACACCGTCGAGGCCGAAATACGTCGCGCCTGCGCAAACAGCCATCGCAGCCAAGGTCGGCAGGATGGCGCGCCTGTAGTCGCGCACGCCGAGATACTGCATGGCCGACAGGCAGATGATCAGAAAGCCCAGGCTGAGAAGCGCAAGCACAATCTGGCAAAGCCAGGGGCTGGGATGCCTGGCATAATGCCAGAACAAGACCACATGCGCGACGAGCACGAGAATGCCGCAAGCCACCGTCAGGACGAAGCGGGCCTGCGGCGCGGCGAACCATATCGCAAACATGGTGATGCTGAGGCACATGCCCGACAGCGCCGCCGCGAGCAGGAGCGAACTGTAATCCAACATGCGTAAGCGACAGCCTCTTGAGAGTTCCGCTGCATTCTAGGGAGGCGGCAGTCCGCGGATACCGTTTTCAGCCAACCTTCCGATGCAACCTTCGGAAAAGGTTTACAAAGCGTCGATGCGCTCGACCCATTTCCGCCGCTTGGTTGTCGAATGGTTTTGCGGTAAGAGGCTCAATCCTCGAACGTAACAGGAACCTCCGTCGCCTGCCCGCAAAAAGCGTGGCAGTATCGGGTGGTGATTCGCAGCATCGGAATCCAGGACCAGCATGGACGACAATAACGATCTTTTCGGCACTATGGACAAGCAGCCGCAACCGGTTCGCGCCACCGCGCGCCCGGCCGACCCGCTGGTGCAGGCGGCGAAGCGCCCGGCATCCCGCGACGGCAGCGAGAGCTACAGTGCCGCCGACATCGAGGTTCTCGAAGGGCTGGAGCCGGTGCGGCGGCGGCCCGGCATGTATATCGGCGGCACCGACGACAAGGCGATGCACCATCTGTTCGCCGAGGTCATCGACAATTCGATGGACGAGGCGGTAGCCGGCCACGCGACTTTCATCGATGTCGAGCTTTCAGCCGACGGATATCTGGCCGTGACCGACAATGGCCGCGGCATTCCGGTCGATCCGCATCCGAAATTCAAGAAGCCGGCGCTCGAAGTCATCATGACGACGCTGCATTCGGGCGGCAAGTTCGACTCGAAGGTCTACGAGACCTCAGGCGGCCTGCACGGCGTCGGCGTCTCCGTCGTCAACGCGCTGTCGGACCATCTCGAGGTCGAGGTCGCACGCGGCCGCCAGCTCTATCGCCAGCGTTTTTCACGCGGCGTTCCGGTGACCGGTCTCGAGCAGCTCGGAGAAGTGCATAACCGCCGCGGCACCAAGATCCGCTTCCATCCCGACGAGCAGATCTTCGGCAAGGGTGCGGCCTTCGAGCCGGCGCGGCTCTACCGCATGACGCGCTCGAAGGCCTATCTGTTCGGCGGCGTCGAGATCCGCTGGACCTGCGACCCCTCGCTGATCAAGGAGAAGGACACGACGCCGGCCAAGGCCGAGTTCCATTTTCCCGGTGGCCTAAAGGACTATCTAAAAGCGTCGCTCGGCGACGAATTCCAGGTCACCCGCGAAATCTTCGCCGGCAAGAGCGACAGGCAAGGCGGCCACGGCTCGCTCGAATGGGCGGTGACCTGGTTCGGCGGCGATGGATTCCTCAATTCCTACTGCAACACCATTCCGACCGGCGAAGGCGGCACGCACGAGGCCGGCTTCCGTAACGTCTTGACGCGCGGTCTGCGTGCCTATGCCGATCTGGTTGGCAACAAGCGCGCTTCGATCGTCACCTCGGAAGACGTCATGATCTCGGCGGCGGGCATGCTGTCGGTGTTCATCCGCGAGCCGGAATTCGTCGGCCAGACCAAGGACAGGCTGGCGACGATCGAGGCGATCAGGATCGTCGAGACCGCCATCCGAGACCCCTTCGATCACTGGCTAGCCGACAACCCGCAGGAAGCCTCAAAACTGCTCGAATGGGTGATCGCGCGTGCCGACGAACGGGTGCGCCGCCGGCAGGAAAAGGAAGTCTCGCGCAAGAGCGCGGTGCGCAAGCTGCGCCTGCCCGGCAAGCTCGCCGACTGCACGCAGAATGCCGCTGCCGGCGCCGAGCTCTTCATCGTCGAGGGCGATTCGGCCGGCGGCTCGGCAAAACAGGCACGCGACCGCGCCAGCCAGGCGGTGCTGCCGCTGCGCGGCAAGATCCTCAATGTCGCCAGCGCCGGCAACGACAAGCTGGCCGGCAACCAGCAGATTTCCGACCTGATCCAGGCGCTTGGCTGTGGCACGCGCTCGAAGTATCGCGACGCGGACCTGCGCTACGACCGGGTCATCATCATGACCGACGCCGACGTCGACGGCGCCCACATCGCTTCGCTGCTGATCACCTTCTTCTATCAGGAGATGCCGAGCTTGGTCCACGGCGGCCATCTCTATCTGGCGGTGCCGCCGCTCTACTCGATCCGGCAAGGCGGCAAGGTCGCCTATGCCCGCGACGATGCGCACAAGGAGGAACTTCTGCGCACCGAATTCACCGGGCGCGGCAAGGTCGAGATCGGCCGCTTCAAGGGGCTGGGCGAAATGATGGCCGCCCAGCTCAAGGAAACCACCATGGACCCGAGGAAGCGCACGCTGCTCAGGGTCGATGTGATCGACGCCGAGGCCGCGACCAAGGATGCGGTCGACGCGCTGATGGGCACCAAGCCGGAAGCCCGCTTCCGCTTCATCCAGGAACGCGCGGAGTTCGCCGAGACGGAAGTGCTGGACATCTGAGCTAACTCGCTCGCGTCGAATGCGGAGATGAGCGTGTGACCTGGGACCGGCTGCGCAGCGATCTTGCCGCGAGGTTCGCCGGCGTCACGCGACCGACGCACTCGGATTGGATTTTCGCTCTGCGCACGGTTTCGGCCGGGCTGATCGCACTTCTCGCCGCCTACGCGCTCAAGCTCGACCACCCGCAATGGGCGATGATGACGGTGTTCATCGTTGCCCAGCCGGTCGCCGGCATGGTGCTGGCGAAAGGTTTTTACCGGCTGCTCGGCACACTGGCCGGCGCGCTGGCGGCGATCGGCACCACCACGGTCTTTGGCACCAACCTCTGGCTGCTCGTCACGGTGCTTGCCGTCTGGATCGGCCTTTGTACCCTCGTCTCGTCGCTGCTGCGCAACCCGGAAGCCTATGGCGCTGCGCTTGCCGGCTACACCGCGATGATCATCGGCCTACCGGCGTTCGGCCAGCCGCATCTCGTCGTTGATCTCGCGGTGGCGCGCTGTGCGGAGATCGTGCTTGGCATCGTCTGCGCCGCACTGACCAGCCGGCTGATCCTGCCGAAACTGGCGGCTGACGCCATCATCGGCAGGCTGAAGCGCTGCATCCTCGACCTTGCCGTCTATGCTGGCGGCGCGTTCTCCGACAGCGATGCGGCAACCCTTGCCAACCTGCACCGAAAGCTGGTCGCAGACGCCCAGACGCTGGGTGAAATGCGCGCCTATGCGAGGCTGGAAGCGCCGAGCTTCGCGACGCGCGCCTATCCGGTCCGCCGCACTATCGGCCAGCTTTTGTCGGCGCTGTCGGCGGCGCGCGCGCTGTATGCCCATGCCGCGCCGAAAAACGCAGTCCTCATACCCGTGCGCACCGAGCTGAAGGTTTTCGTCGGCGAATTGGCAGAAAAACCGGGTGCGCTGGACGACACAGCACCCTGGATAGCGCGGCTCGACGCGATCGTTGCCGAAGCACGGCGGATGCCCGACCTGCCCGCCGCAAAAGGCGATGACAGGGCAGGCGCAGTCACCCGCCTCACCATCGCCGCCGATTTCGCGGAGGCCCTGAAGCAAGTGCTGCGCGGCCTGGACGCCTTACGAGCGCCGGCCCCGCGCCTTACGCGTGAACGCAGGCAGCCGGCGCTGGTCGTGCACCGCGACTACCATGCGGCGTGGCGAAACGCCGTGCGCGCGGCACTTGCGACACTGCTGGTCGCCGCTTTCTGGCTGACGACAAAATGGTCCGAAGCGGCGGGCACGGTCATCCTTGTCGCCGTCGTCTCCAGCCTGTTTGCCGCGCGCCCCGATCCCGTGCAATCGGCTTGGGGCTTCTTCAAGGGGACGTTGCTGGCCCTGCCCTTCGCATTTCTCGTCGGTCAGGTCGCGCTCCCCGCTCTGCCCGGCTTCGGCTGGTTCACGCTCTTCGTCGTGCCGATCCTGGTTCCCGCGGCGCTGGCGATGGCCAATCCGCGCTATGTCGGCGTGGCAACCGCCTTCGCCATCAATTTCCTTGCCTTCCTCAGCCCACATCAGGCCATGACCTACGACCCCGGACCGTTTTTCGCCGGTTCGGCATCGATCTTGGTCGGCATTCTTCTGGCGATCGGCGTCTTCCTCACGGTACTGCCCGCCGATCCGTGGGTCACCGTCGGCCGTATCGTGCGAGCCATGCGGGAAGATCTGGCGCGCCTCTGCCTGCATGAGCGCGTGCCGAGACGCGAGGCCTTCGAAAGCCTCGCCTACGACCGGGTCAACCAGTTGATGCCGCTCATGCAGCGCACCGGCAGCAAAGGCGACGCCGTTCTCGGCGGCAGCATAGCCGCAGTCACGGTTGGCATCGAGATCCTGCGGCTGCGCAATGCGCAGCAAAGTTCAGCGATTCCCGCCGAACCCGCGCTTTCGATCACTAATTTCCTGCGAGGACTGGCGCGCGAACTGCTTTTCCGGCGACCCGACGAGCCGCAAACGGCGACCATCACTGTCGCGCGGCAATATGCGGCTGGCATCGCCGAGCGAAGCGACACGGCCGAGATGCTGCAGATTGCGGCCTCGCTCCGCATCATTGCCGCGGCGATCGAGGATTTCCCGGATTTTTTTGCGAAGGATAGGGTCTAAGCCGCCGCTATCGCCAGCGCATGGCCGCGCGCATTTTCGCGCAGCGCATCGAGATGGATCGATTTGACCAGTCCGGCGAGATCGCCTTCGGCGGACTGCCCGCCGAGTTCCTTCAGCATCAGCCAACTGACTTCCTGGACGCCGGCGAGGCGCTTGCCATTGGCAACCTCGCGCCAGATCTTCAGCGCACGCAGAATGATCGCGTGCGTGATCGCGGCAAGGCCGGCACTGCGGAACAGCGCCTGCAGCGCCACGTCGTGCCCGCCGGCCAGAAGCGCCCTCACCCGTTGTTCGGATTGCTGGCTGAGCGCGACCAGCGCCGAACCGAAGAAATCGACCTTGCCATGCGCGATGGTGCGAATGATGAAGCTTGCGGTCAGGTCGCCGCGCAGGCGCAGATGCTCGATGAGCGCCGCATGTTCTTCCTGGCGCGTGCCTTCGATCAGCGTCACGGAAGCCTTGACGCAGGCGTCGCGCATGACGCGCTCGGCCCTGGCTGCGCCCATAAGAGCCACGACAAGCGGAGATCCTTTTAGGGTTTCTCCGAGTTTGACCAGGAGCACATGCCGGCAGTCGGCAGGCAGCCGCGCATCCGATATCAGCGCCTCGCGTACCAAAGGCAGATGGCCATGGCGTTGCGCGATACGGCGGAAGCTGAGCGAAGCGATGTCGGCGCCACTGTTGGCGAGCAGCGTGGCGCAGGCTTCCGGCTCGCCGATTTCGGCAATCGCCGCGGCGACCGCCATGGACACGCGCGGACGATCCGCGATCAGTTTCTGCGTCGCCTTCCGGCCGCCGGCGATGCGGTCGATCAGGTCGGCGTCGGTAAGAAGCGGCGAACGCGCCAGCACCAGGCTCGCGACCTCCGGCTGATCGGACGCCAGCGCGCTGATGATCTGCAGCGGCGCGTGATGGCTCATCGACAGCGCTTCCGCAATCGCCAGCCGCACTTTGGACGAGGCATCGTCGAGCAGCAGGGTCAGCGCGGCCTCCGCCGCGCAGCGGTCCTCGAAAGGCAGATCGGCATTGATGTAGGCGCGGGCCAGAGCACTTGCTGCCGCAGCGCGCTCCGAGACCCTTGCCGTGTAGATCCATTTCAGGAAATGCGAAACAACCATGCCGTCCGCTACGCCCCTGGCCCGAGTCCGTTCCCGCCCCAGGGAAGACCGTAGGCAGAAATGGTTTACGAACGGTTCACCATGTTTGTTAACTGGCTTGCGAGCGCGGTATGCAGCGCCTATCAACCCTTGAAGAACGAAGGAGATCGACCATGGCCGGGCTTTATCTGGAAGAGTTCGTCGTCGGCCATGTCTTCCGGCACACGCTGCGTAAAACCGTTACCGAAAGCGACAATATGCTGTTTTCGGTAATGACGCTGAATCCGCAGCCGCTGCACATCGATTTCGACTTCGCTGCTAAGAGCGAATGGGGCAAGCCGCTGGTCAATTCGCTGTTCACGCTCGGCCTGATGATCGGGATTTCGGTGAACGACATCACCGTCGGCACCACCATCGCCAATCTCGGTATGAAGGAGACGGTGTTTCCGCATCCGGTGTTCCACGGCGACACCATCCGCGTCGAGACCACGGTGGTGTCGGTGCGCGACTCCAAGTCGAAGCAGGACCGTGGCATCGTCGAGTTCGAGCACCGCGCCTACAACCAGAACGATGTGCTCGTCGCCAAATGCACAAGGCAGGCGATGATGATGAAAAAAGCGGCCTGACCGATGCGTTCGTTGCTCTTCGTTCCCGGCGATTCCGAAAAGAAGCTGGAAAAGGCGTTTGGCGCCGGCGCCGACGTGGTCATCGTCGATCTCGAGGATTCGGTCGCGTCACAAAACAAGGCCTTAGGACGCGACACCGCAGCACGCTTCATCACCGAACACAGGCATCGAACCAGATCGGCGATCTATGTGCGGGTCAACGACCTCTCGACTGGCTTGACCGATGACGATCTGGCGGCACTCGTGCCAGCGAAACCCGACGGCATCATGCTGCCGAAGTCGAATAGCGGACAGGATGTCCAGCATCTGTCGGCAAAACTCAGGGTGCACGAGGCCGAAGGCGGGCTGCCCGATGGTGCAATAAAAATCCTGCCAATCATTACCGAAACAGCCGCCGGCGTGCTGGCGGCTGCGACCTACGCAAAGGCCAGTGAGCGGCTCGTCGGCGTCACCTGGGGCGCGGAAGATCTATCGGCCGCGATCGGTGCACGCACGGCGCGCGACGAGAACGGCCGCTACACCGATGTGTTCCGTTTCGCCCGCACCATGACCATCCTCGCCGCAAGTGCTGCGGAAGTCGCGGCGATCGACACGATTTTTCCCAGTTTTCGCGACATGGCGGCCTTCGAGGCGGAATGCGCCAAGGCAGAGCGCGACGGCTTTACCGGCAAGATGGCGATCCATCCGACACAGGTGCCGGTCATCAACGCCGCCTTCACGCCGTCGACCGAGGCGGTGAAACACTCCATGGCGATCATTGCCGCATTCGAAGCGGCTGGAAATCCCGGCGTGGTCGGCATCGACGGCAAGATGTACGACCGGCCGCATCTCAAGCTGGCCGAGCGGCTTCTGGCACGCGCCAAGGCGGCGGGAATCTCCGTTTAGTCTTTCCCCAGCCCTAATCTTTTCCCCAGCGAGGCCGGCGCATCGGGAATATCTCGCTGACGCTGGCATAGTCCATGTAGCCGAGGCGGCCGACATTGCCCGCCTTGACGATATCGAAAATGCCGTCGTTCAGGAATGCGTCGTCGATATGCACGCCGACGACTTCGCCGGCAACGATGACGGCGCTCGTCGCCGTTCCATCCAGCGCCTTTGGCCGCAGGATCTCCGTCACCCGGCATTCAAGCGCCGCCGGCGCCGCCGCCACGCGGGGCGGCGCAACAAGACGCGACGGCGCCATGGCGAGATCGGCATAGTCGAATTCGCTGACGCCGCGCGGCGCATCGACCGCCGTGCGGACCATTTTTTCCGCGAGATCACGGCTGACGAGATTGGCGACGAACTCGCCTGTCTCTTCGGCGAAGGTGGCGCTGTCCTTCTCGCCTTCGGACGAAAACCAGACGATGAAGGGTCGCGTCGAAAAAGCATTGAAGAAGGAATAAGGAGCGAGGTTGAGCTTGCCGGCCTTGTTCACCGTCGAGATCCAGCCGATCGGCCGTGGCGCCACGATCGCCTTGGACGGGTCATGCGGCAGCCCGTGACCTTTTGACGGCTCGTAAAACATTCAGCCGACCCAAGGCCCGGCATAATCGGCATAGAGTTTTGCCGGATCAGGCCGCGGCCGCTCCGGCGCCGGCCCTTGATAGGAGCCGACATGGACGAAGCCGACGACGCGCTCGTGCGGCGCCAGCCCTAGGATCGCCCTGCCCTCCGGCACATCGGAATACCAATTGCTGATCATGTTGGTGCCATAGCCCAGCGCATTAGCTGATATCATGAGGTTCATCGCCGCCATGCCGCCGGACAGGAACATTTCCCATTGCGGGATTTTTGGGTTGTCCTTCGGGCTCGACACCACGCCGATCACCAGCGGCGCGCGTGAAAAACGCGCCAGTTCCTGGTTGCGGCGGCCTTCCGGCAGCGGCCCTTCGCGCTGTTCGGCAAGTGCTGCCAGCTTCTTGCCGATCTCGACGCGTGCCTCGCCCCGGTAGAGGATGAAGCGCCAAGGCTCGAGGCGGCCGTGGTCCGGCACCCGCGAGGCAGCGGCAATCATCGTCGAGATGTCAGCGTCGCTGGGCGCAGGTTCCTTCAATTCCGGGATCGGTGCGGAATTTCGGGTCAGCAGAAAGTCGATGATCGGCGACGCCATGGGCGCTAGTCTCCTGGTGGAATTTGAGCTGAAGCGCACCATCGGGACATCGGGCGGCTCGGGCATTGGCGCGGCGCGCCGGACAAAGAGTTCTCTAGCAGAAGCTGATCGGACTCTTAAGCCTTGAAATTGCCACCGCCTTGGGCTTCAACGCAAGGCATGTTTGAGGGGACATTCCGTCTTTTCCTGATCTGGCTCGCTGCCGCACTGTTGATGGTGCCGGTTTCGCTTGCCGTCGCGCAGGATGTGGACGGCCTCGGCGATCTGAAGCTTCCCGGAATTTCGAGCTATGCACCTCCGAAAAGCGAGACATCGCTGGCATTGGGGAGCAGTGGGGCGATCACACTGTCGGCGCAATTGACCGACAAGGGCGCCGACATCACGCGCGGCATCGTCTGGCGCGTCTTCAAGCCTGAGCCCACCGGCGACGGCAAGCTGCCGATGGTCGCTTCCGCCCATGGCGGCAGCGCGGTATTCCAGCTCGAGCCCGGCAGCTATCTGGTTCATGCCTCCTATGGCCGGGCCGGCGCCACCAAGCGCATCACCGTCGGCAAAGACGCCAAGCGCGAAAGCCTCGTGCTCGATGCCGGCGGACTCAAGCTCGATGCCGTGCTGTCGGGCGGGGTGCGCATACCGCCGAAGAAATTGCGCTTTTCGATCTATGAGGGCCAGGCCGAAGCCAATCACGATCGCGCCCTGATCATACCCGACGTCGAGCCGAACAGCGTCGTGCGGCTGAACGCGGGCGTCTACCACGTCGTCTCGACCTATGGCTCGGTGAATGCGGTCATCCGCTCCGACATCCGCGTCGAGGCCGGCAAGCTGACCGAAGCGGCCGTCGAGCATCGTGCGGCGGAGATGACCATGAAGCTAGTACGCGAGCCGGGTGGAGAGGCGATTGCCGACACCTCCTGGTCGTTGCTCAACGAATCCGGCGATCCCATCAAGGAAACCGTCGGCGCCTTTGCTTCGATGGTGCTTGCAGAGGGCGACTACACCATCATCGCCAAGAACCGCGACCGCATCTACCAGAAGGATTTTACGGTCGTGGCCGGGCAGAACCAGGAAATCGAAGTTCTCGCCACGGAAGCCTCGGCGATCGATCCCCAAGAAGGCGCAGACTGAACGGCCCGGACACTGCCGTCCAAGTTTAGGGTCCGCCGCATGGTTTGCCGATCAGGCCGCCTTGCGCATGCGTCGCGGCAGGAACTGGCCGCGGCCGCGCGATTCGGTGGGCGCCAGATCGAAAACGCCACGATGGAGGCGGTCGAGCAAAGCCTTGCGGTCGCGCAGCGGCTCCAGTTCGTCCCATCCCAGCACGTCGCCGACGCGCACGTCGATTGACTTGCCGGACAGCCGCGCGAATTCGTGGATGAGCAGCGAAGTACGTAGCGTCAGCGAAGCCCTGCCGACGAACTTCGCCACGCGCCCGTCACGCTCAGCCATATTCATCGGTCCGCTGACCAGGTGGAACAGCCGGCCGTTCTGACCGGAAAAGTGCATTGGGATAACCGATGCCTTGGCATCTTGGACGAGACGGGCCGGAAACATTTTCCATGGCAGATCGCGCGCCCGGCCAAAACCTTTCGGCGCGGTGGCGACGCCGCCCGCAGGGAAGACGACGATGATTACGCCCTCCTTCAGCAACCGCACCGCCTCATGGCGCACCGCCATATTGTTCTTCAGCGCGTCCTTGGTCTCGGAAAAGTCGATCGGCAGCGAATAGGGCCCCATCTCGCGGATCTTGAGCAGATCCTTGTGGATCATGACACGGAACGGGCGCTGAAGCTGCTCGGCCAGCGAGAGCACCGCAATGCCATCGCCGATGCCGAACGGATGATTGGCGACGATCACCAACGGCGTGCCGGGCAGGTTTGCCGGCGGCCATTGGCCGGCGGTCCGGACCCGGACGTCGATCAGTTCCAGGATGCGGCTGAACACGCGCTCGTCGGTCGGCACCACATGGCGGCGCCAAAAATCATAGAGCGCCGCGAAACGATCACGGCCGGACAGGCCTTCGATGGAATGGATGAACCAGCGCGTCAATGCCGGCTGATGCGGACTGGCATAGGAAAGCTCGGGAAACGGTCTTTCGCGCATCTTCAGCTTGAGCATGAGTGCTCGTTACAAGGCCGGCGTGACAAGCATGTGAAATGGCGGGCATGTGAAAATGGCGGGGGGTTGCCCAAACGCCATG
>NZ_RZTA01000085.1:0-29078 GCF_004023115.1 Mesorhizobium sp. M6A.T.Cr.TU.017.01.1.1 | reverse complement strand
GTGTCGAGATTGGTGTAGTAGTAAAGCAACGTGCCTTGGATAAAGAACTCATCGTCAAGACGGTTCGAATCTGGTGGCGACAGGCTGCGCAGCGATGCCGCTGGAATCTGATACGGAACGGCTACGGTCCAGACAACTGCGCCCGTCACGCCATCGATGCGGATTGCCTCCGCGTTATCGGCCCAGACAATAACGTCGCCGTCAGGCCAAACTGCATAGACAGGAGAGTCAACGAACGTCGCGTGTTCGGTGACGAGAGTCGTTAGACCTGACGAGTTGACCGTCGCTTTCCAAAGACCTGCCGGCCGGCGTGCTGCCGAGCGCGGAAGCCGTGCTACTGCCCTACGGCCGCGAGTCTGTCCATGAAGGCGAAGCCCTTGCCAAAGCCATCATTGAGACGGTTGAAAGGCTGGCCCGATGATTCGCCTTGAATCAGTGCCGCGATGAGGAGCGAGCAATCGAGCTCCTCCGGAAACGAAACATTTAAGTCACTCTGAGTCGCCATACGAAGCGACCTCAATCTTGCTGTCTTCGCGGCGCGTTCGGCGCGCTCAGCCTCAGCCATCACCTTCGCGGAGCGCCTAACTGTGCTATTTCCCAGCCAACACATCTATTCGATCCAGTAGAATTCCGATGCCCCGGTCATGCCCTGACTCATTGAGATTGTCGCCGTTCATTGTGATGAAGCCGGTTCGATCGGTGAGGTTAAGATCCGCGTTGCCGCCAGGCGCGGGACGATCGCCTTGGCAATAGCCGTGGGCGCGCGCGGCCAACGCGCGAGTAGCCCGAGCCGTGCAAATCATACTGCTTACGCTCGATGTGGCTGCGCTCGGCCGGCGCCTATCTGGGCCATCACCAAGATCACCGCGGCAAATGACTAGCGGAACAGATATTTTGATACCTCTGGATTGCCTCGTCTCCACATAAAGTTATCCGGAAAGTAGTAATGCACGTTGACGAATATCCACGCTATGAAGAGGAACAGCGACGAGCCGAACACCTCTTTGTTGTAAGGAACCAAAACGGACAACGCGATCGGGACCAGCCAGAAACCGAGAATCCCCAGAATTCCACCAATGATGATAAATCCCAGCACCCGAAAACGGTCTTGGGCGTCATTGAACTGAACCCACGGTCCATCGACCTCAACACTGGCGTCTGACGCGAGCCGACGTATATCGGCGGATGACCGGAATGAGGGCAACCCTTTGCAGGGGCGAAGCTTGCGCGCTAGTATCTGCAAAACGGGAGGGGGGACTAATGCCACGAATTGAGCGAGTAGAGACCCGCAAGCGCGGATTTCTGGCCTTCAACGTGTTGATGGGCATCATCGACTAGCTATACCGCAAGACACTCCGGCGACGGTCTCTCGACTGTGTGCGCAATAGCGATGTTGTGGGAGCACCACTTTGTTCATTGACTACTACGAACTCCTAGAAATCAGCCCGAACGCCAACTCGGAAACGATAGAACGGGTATTTCGTTATTTTGCTATGCGCTACCATCCCGACAATCAGGATACCGGCGATGCATCACGCTTCAGTGAAATCGCGGAGGCCCATAATACTCTCAAAGATCCTCTCAAGCGCGTGCAGTACGACATTCAGTATAAAGACAATTTGAAACTTCGCCGCGAGTTGATTGAGAAAGTCAGCAACACTAAAGGAATCGAACGGGACGGCGTCATTCAAGCCAAACTGCTCTCGCTACTTTATGTCAAACGCCGACAAGACGTCAACAATCCTGGCATTGGCGATGAAGAACTCGAACGCATGTCGGGCTGTCCGCGTGAACATCTGGAGTTTCATCTCTGGTATCTAAAAGCAAAAGGCTGGATAGGAAGGGTCGAAAACGGGATGTTCGCGATTACCGTAGAAGGCATCGATCGCGCCAATACCGAACATCGTCGTGACACCACCACCAGACTACTGAATCATACAGGCTGAAGAGTGGAAGCTCGCGTGCCAGTGCCCCTTGGATTAGCCCTTAGGAGCCCCACCAGCGCGCGTTCCGGCTGGCCGCTCTCAGCGCCTCGCGCACGCCGGCGCTTCTCGCTGGCCTGAATGAGGCGCTGCAAAGCCCTAGCCTGAGCTCCGGCCTGGAATCGCTCTATCGCCGCCAGCTTTTCCTCCTCGCGCGCCAATCGGTAGACGTCGAGCAAAGGCTGCCAGTCGGCCGGCTTCTTCCGCATACACCATTGAGGCTGGCGATATCCCCAGTACTCGATACCGACGAGATCGGAACCGTCGAACCAGCATGAAACGTTCAGCTTGGGAAAGTGCAAGACCCTTGCCGCCCACCACATCTTATCGATGGCGCTCTCACCGGTGCCTTCCGCCCAGGGCGTCCAGCCGCGGCCTGGACGATCTGTCAGTTCGCTGTCGCGCATTCAGACTCCGGGCGCATTCGAGCGCTCGGCGCCCAAAGCTTTTCGTTGCTTGGCAGCGTTCATTCGCCGGCCGGCACTCTGATTGCACTTACGGCAAGCGGCGGCCAGATTGGACCGCTCGTTCGTGCCGCCAAGCATTTTGGGCTTCTTGTGCTCTAGGGTGGCTTGCTTCGGTCCGGTCTCGGTGAACGGTTCCCTGCAATAGTAGCATTTCCCGCCTTGGATCTCGACCAGTTCGCTTCGGACTTTGGCTGAATTGAATTTCAGCTTCTTCTTCATGGGGGTTGGTTCCCTCCCTTTTTGGTAAAGGGACCACGACCTCGATCCAAGGTCAAGCCTTGCATTGGCAGCCGCTTGACGAAGCCGCCGGCCCCAACGCATTCTCCCCTTGGGGGAGAGATGGCAATGGCCGATCTTCCATGGGGCAAAGCAAAGCCCCGCAACAGCATTCCATATGGCTGGATACTTGTCGCTGCCATGGGCGGCGCTGCAGCGGGCAATTACCTGTGGTCGAACTCATCCAATCTGGCGAATGCGGTAAGTGCATTCGTCTCGTCTGCTGGCTGTGACATCAAGGGCAATATTTCAATCGACACCGGTGAGCGCATCTATCATGTCCCCGGCCTGACGACGGACGCCTACGGCCACCTGTTTCCTCGGGCCGACGATGCCACCGAACTGGCCAATGCCGAGGCGGCTCTTCTGCAGTGACTGCGACATGGACGCGACATGGCCAAGCAAGGCCTTGCTCCACAAGGCTTGCAGGAAGTTTCCTAACTGTAGGTCACAGGATCGATTCCTGTCGGGATCACCATGGTTTCAATAAAGTAGCGCCAAAACATGAGCGGACGCGCCCTGTCGACTCCGCCATCACGATCGGGCACGTCACACAAATCCCCCACCCGGTAGCGTCTTCGTCCCGCCCTGTCGGGATCGCCATAGTTTCAGGCACTTAGAGGAGTCCCGCGTACTTTTTCTGTGATTAAGTACGGCGAACTTTCCGACTCAGCGGCCCGCTTCCGATCCCACCGCTGATCTCGCGACGCTGTCGCCCTTCCGCGCTCATAAGCGCCAATCATTCTCACGGCAAAAATCGAAGCCACGCCAACCATTGCGCCAGCAAGCACATCAATCAGGTGATGCCCACCCTCGGGAAGGGTGGCGATGATCATCAGAGCATTCAAAACAGCTATCGGCCACATCAGCCAGCGATAGTCGCGAAGCGCATAGACGACTATATACCGAGAGTTGTATGGTAAGACGGGAAGGTAACCAGTCCATTGCTTCTGGTCATGATCAGATCGAACGGTTCTCCGGATCGCAGTGCCATCAAAGTCTCGTGATGCCACATGCCTGCCCGGGCTGTGAAATGGTTGAACTGTTCTGCAGTTGGCTTGAAGTACGCATAGGCGCCTTCGGCCGGTACGAGCGTCATTATCGCTCCAGCGAGCACCGATGAGACGGCTAGCATCGCGATGAACTGCAGGCTCCTGTCATTTCTGTTTGTGGCTATATTCAACAATAGGACAAACGGCACCTGTGGTCCGAGCGCATGGTAGGCAAAGATCAGCACAGGAGCTACCAGCTGATTATTTGTGACGGAGAGGAACCAAAGCCAATCGAAGCCCATTCGCGCATCGATAGCGGCGAGCACCGGGTCGGCAAGCGGGCGCCCAGTGGCGCTGGCCACATGCATTAGAATAGTCGTGCAGATCAGCAGTGGGACAAAGGCTGCCGCGGCAAGCACCAGGCTTCCAAGGAAATCGGATGCCCGGCGAACAAATTGGCCTGCCCGCGAGCAATCGTCCCGTGGGCGCCGCGAGACAAGCCATGAAACCAAACCAGCCAAGCAGATGCATAATGCCACTGCTCTAATGTCATGCCAGTTAAGGGCGAAAAGCGGACACTCGAATAGGGCAGCCACAGCAGGTCAACAGCCCCAAGCGGGCCTGAAGTGATCAACGTCGCCTAAAGGTAGTTGCTTGCGCCATAACCCTCACCGCAGCACTGGATGAATTTACCCGCCTTGAGCGTGTTTTGAGATGCGACATAGGTTATCGCGGGTCAGCCGCCGGCAAAGATGCGCCAGAGAAACGCGGCAAGAGCATCGGAACGCGCTGGGCGTATTCATGATATTCGGGAAACGTCGCTCGCAAGACCCTCTCCTCGTTAACTATCCGCCGGTATTGGAAAGCAACGGCGATCGCGCAGATTGCGACCGTTGCCCATGTCGGATTACCGAGAAGGATGCCGAGCAGGACGATCGCCTCGCAGACATAAAGCGGGTGCCGCACGATTTGATAGGGGCCTGCGGTGACGAGCCGTCTGGCCTGGGCAGCGATGCTGAACGACCTGCCGAGCCACCATAAGCACCAAACGCAAAGCGCAAAGCCGATGATGGTAATCAGGTTTGCAGTGAACTCAATCTGCGGAAGTATCTCGACTCGAGGGACAGCGATCAATGTTACGGTCGCAAAGCATCCAATCAGCGCCGAGATTCGGGGTTCCAGTCCCTGCGCTGTCTTCAGTGGCGGAAGACGCGCCACTGTCGTTGCAACAACGAGAACAAGGAAGCCGAGAGCGGCAACGTCTGCTACGACGCCAATAATCAGCGCCACTGTTCCTTCTGCGTCGCGAAGTGCTTTGGCCAGGCTTGCGGCCTTCAAAGTCGCGCAGAACGTGAAGTAAAGTGTCATCGTTGCGCGCGCGATGAAATCACGCGTCGCTGCTGTTGGGAGCTTCATCGATTTTGCCCTTCGGAATAAATGGATAGGCGAGTTGCTCGACGTAAGTTGGTGGAATGGGATCATCGACGCCATAGCGCTCCGGCACAGCCTTACCGGGCAGGTACATCGTTCCAAAGAGCGCGTCGATGAATGAAAGTTGGCCAGCGAAATTCTTGTCGTACGCAGCGCGCTCATGAGCGTGATGCCAATGATGGAACTGAGGTGAGGCGATCAGCCATCGAAGCGGTCCGATGTTTAGCTTCACGTTGGCGTGCAGCAGCAATCCGTGGGCGTGATACATCAACGCGAACAGGGCGATCGCCGGGCTGCTGAAACCCAGCAGGTAAACTGGCACGAGTGACGCGCTCTTCGTCAGAACCTGATCAACAGGATGAACCCTGTGCGCCGCCAGCCAGTCAAGTTCTTCAATACTGTGATGAATCGCATGGAAGCGCCATAAAAACGGGACGGCGTGGAACATACGATGCGCCAAGTAAAAGCCAATATCCGCGATGACTATGATTTCAATAACCTGGAGCCAAAATGGCTGTGATGAAACTGAGCTACTGATATAGACTGGTATCAACTGCCCAACCGTGCCTGTTGCGAGTGTAACAGCCACGATCAGGCCAAGGCTTATAGGAACGCCATTGAACAGAGCGTAGATGAGATCGTTGAAGAAGGCTTTCCTGAGGATCTTTTGACCTGGCCTTAGAGCGAACAGGCGCTCGATCGGTACGAAGATCAGAACCGCAATCAAAAGCGCTTTGAGATTGAGAATGTCCATACGGCGCCCCGCCGGAAAGACCCAATCCAAGCACTTCGCCGATTTGGGCGCAAGTCAATGGTTTCCAAAAGGTTAACTGAGAAGGTGATTTGCGCACCACGAGTGTCAGGCTGAGAAGCCACTTAGAACCGTCAAATTGCTATAGACCTGAAACACTATCGTGCAGATCGCTGCGAGCGAGATCGGCACCCCAAACGGCACAACGCCTTTGCGGTCCAAATGCTGAACGTAGAGGCGGAAAGCGCCCGCGGGCAGCATGAACGGGTTTTTCACGATCAACGCCGTGGCGAGGGCGAAAACCAGCAGCAGTACGGAGAACACTAGAAGGCCGCTGCCGCCGATCAGCAACGGCACCACCGCCATCAGCTTGACATCGCCGCCCCCGACCTTGCGCAAGGCCCAGAACGGAAAGAGCGCAACAAACAGCAGAAGACTCGCAACTGCGCTCAGGCCCATGTCCCACCACGAACCGGATTGCACCGACAGGAGTTGCAGCGAGCCCAGACCCAGGCAAAGCAGCAGCAGCACATTCTGGTTGGATATCTTCTGGGTGGTGAAGTCGAGCCAGGCGATTCTTGCCAGCAAAGGGATGGCTAGTCCCTTCAGCAGCAGCGATGCGACGAGCAACATCCTATAGCCTTACCGCTCGAGATTCTTCACGCTGGACGACAGGAGCTGCAGATTGTTGGCCACGGTCGGATCGTTGGGCGCCAGTTCATAAGCCTTGAGGAAATTGCTGCGCGCGTCCTGCAGCTTGCCGCGCAGCAGGTAGGAATAGCCGACATTGTTGTAATATTCGGGCGTCCCGCCGACCAGCCGGAAGGCTTGGCGATAGGCGTGGTCGGAGAGGTCGAAGCGGCGGATGCGATCGCTGCTGGCGGCCAGACCCATCCAGGCACCACCATCATTGGGCGCCAGTTGCGTCGCCTTGTAGAACAGGGCGCCGGCATTGCCGTAGTTTTCCGCGCGGAACTGGTTCTTGGCTTCGGCGACGGCCTGGTCCGAGGCATAGTACTCGACGTCGCTAACCGTCTTCAGCCCGTCGAAGGCATCGCCAAAGGCTGTCACATCACCTTTCGAGGGCTCGTTGGTACGGACGACGCCGCTGGTATCAGCCGTCTGACAGCCGGAAAGCACGATAAGCAGCAAACCGGCTACGGCTGCGAGGCGCATTGGCCCTGTCATTTCGTCCCCCAAAAGAGTTCTCCGACTCTGTATTTCGACCAAAGCATATACCTGCCTAGAAGAAAATGCCCCTCATTCGGAGGATCACTGGCAGCATGACGACCATCATCACCACCGGGAAAATGCAAATCCCCAACGGAATCATCATTTTGACCGGCAACGCGTTGGCGCGCTCCTCGGCGCGAAGGATTCTCTGTCCCCGCATTTCGTCGCTATAGACACGCAAGGCCTCTGTCAAACTTGTACCGAGCTCCTCTGATTGCCGGAACAGAACCGCCAGCGCCCGTGCCTCTTCAAGCCCGATGCGGTCAGACAGTTCGCGCAGCGCGTCGCGCAGCGGCTTGCCGGCGCGCAGCTGCAGAGTCATGATCGCGAGTTGTATACCGAGCCATTTATGGGTGCCCGCCAGTTCGTTGCTGACGCGCTCGACCGATGCCTCGAGGCTCATGCCCGCATCGGCGCAGGTGATCATCATATCCATGAAATCCGGAAAGCCGCGACGATAGACCTGTTTTTGCCCATTCTCGAACCGATCGAGCGCGATACTTGGAATGACAATGCATGCCAGCCCAAGCAAGGCTGAACCACCAAAGGCAACAAGACTGGGCAAATGGGGCGGCAAAATCTGGGACAGTAGCGCATAGGTCACCGCAAAGCCGACGCAGACCGCGCCGAGGCGGGACAGAGTGTAAATCAGTGGCGCGCTTGACTGATAGAAGCCGGCGCGGAAGAGCTTCGCGTCCAGGGCGCTGGGCTCGTCCCGCTCCTTTTCGATCGATCGAAAATACGCCTCAACTGGCCGCTGTGCTGAAATCCTGGCCAGTTCTTCCTGGCCCAAAAGCGAGCGGCGGTTGGGAAGGCCCTTTGCCATCAGGCTCTGCGCAACCAGTTTCCGCGTCTGAAGGGCAGGCCTGAGGACAAGCGCGCCTAACAGGAATAGCGCCGCCGCCGCCAGGAAAACGGCAATGGAGACCAGAAGGCTAAGATCCTGGGTATTCGAAAGCAGGTTTATGGCGCGCCTCCGTCAGAAATCGAAATTGACCATGCGATACATGATGAAGTCACCCAGCAGCGCCCACAGCCCGAAAATCAGGAACACAGGGAAGAGCAGCGGGTTGTCCAATACCTCGCCGTAGTAGCTCGGGGCGAGGCCAGTGAGGATGGCGAGCATCAACAGCGGAAACAGGGAAATGATCCATGCGGACATTCGGCCCTCGGCAGAAAGCGCCCTAATTTTCAACCTGAGTTTCTGCCTTTCGCGCAGCACCGATGAGAGGTTCGACAGGATCTCGGTCAAATTGCCGCCTGTCTTGGCCTGAATTGACAGCGACACCGACAATAGGTGAAGACCCTCGAAACCGACGCGTTGCGAGAGTTTCCGCACCGCGTTTTCAAGGCTTAGGCCAAAGGTGATCTCGTCGGAAACAATGCCGAATTCGGTGCCAAGCGGATCAGGCATTTCTCGGGCGACAAGGCCTATCGCCACGGAAGTCGGATGACCGGCACGTAACGAGCGCACAATCATGTCGAGCGCGTTAGGAAGCTGGGCGGCGAATTTCTGGATTCGTTTGCCGCGCGCGCGGCGGAGTACCAGAAATGGCAGTAAGAAGCCGACCAGCAGAAAAATAGCAACCGAAACCATAGTAGAGAAGTTCAGCAGGAACGCAAAAATCAGCGCTAACACCATTCCGGCGAGCATAAATATTGTGACAAACGACAACGGGTTTCCGGTAATACCGGATTGAGTGTATAGTCTGTTCAGCCCGACGGTATTAAACAGAAAATCGCCCGAGCTGGTTAACCCACGTTCTCGCAACAATCCTTGCAATGTCTGCTCAGCCGGAACCTCGTCAGCGAGCCGCTTCAGCCGACGATTGATCGTGCTGACCCGCGAGCGGCGTTTGGAATAGGTTACGTACATGGTCTCGGCTGCGAGAATAACCGAGGCTGCCGCCAGCACATAAATGAAGTAAAGCAATGTCTGGCCCGTCGGCATCAGAGCGGAACCTGCGGGTTGAATGCATCCTTGGCGAATTGGTGGCCGAGTGTCGCCGCTTCCTGGGCAAAGCGCGGACGGATGCCGGTGGCGCGAAATTCACCGACGATCTGGCCTTCCGCGGTCACATCGCGGCGAACGAAATGGTAGATTTCCTGGAGTTGGATGACATTGCCTTCCATACCGGTCAGTTCCGAGATGGAAACCACCCGCCGTCCCCCGTCCGAAAGACGCTGCGTCTGCACGATGATGTCGATCGCCGACGCGATTTGCGCCCGGATTGAATCATGGCTCATCGGCATGCCCGCCATGCCGACCATCTGCTCCAGGCGCGATATCGCGTCCCGCGGCGTGTTGGCATGAATGGTGGTCATCGAACCTTCATGGCCGGTGTTCATCGCCTGCAGCATGTCGAAAGCTTCTTCACCGCGGACCTCGCCGACGATGATGCGGTCCGGCCGCATGCGAAGCGCATTCTTCAGCAGTTCGCGCTGACGAACCTCGCCCTTGCCCTCGACATTGGGCGGACGCGTCTCCAGCCGGCCGACATGCGGCTGCTGCAACTGCAGTTCCGCCGCGTCCTCGATGGTGATCAGGCGCTCCCGGGACGGGATGTAGCTTGACAGCGCGTTGAGCAAGGTCGTCTTGCCACTGCCGGTGCCGCCTGAAACCAGGATCGACTTGCGTGCCTGCACCGCGATCCGCAGCAGGTCGATCATCGGCTGGCGGATCGAATTGAACGCCATCAGGCGTTCGAGCGAATAGGGGTTTTTGGAGAATTTGCGGATAGACACCAGCGGGCCATCCACCGAGATCGGCCGCACCGCGATGTTGACACGCGACCCATCTTCCAGCCGCGCGTCTACCATCGGCGCGGATTCATCGACGCGGCGGCCGATCGCCGAGACAATCTTGTTGATGACACGCAGCAGATGCGCCTCGTCGCGGAAACGGATCGAGGTCTCCTCGATCACGCCGCGCCGCTCGATGAAAACGCGATTGTGCGTGTTGATCAGTATGTCGGAAATTGAATCGTCCTTCAGCAGCGGCTCGATCGGCCCCAGGCCGAGCATCTCGTCGGCGGTGTCGCTGGTCAATTGATCGAGCTCGCGAGCATTCAGCGGCACGTTGCGAGCGCGGACAAATTCCCGCACGATCGGCCGGATCTCATTCAGAATTTCATCCTTGGACGCGTTTTCAAGGGCGGTCAGGTTGAAGCGATCAATGAGGTGGCGGTGGAGCTCGACCTTGAGCGACAGGAAATCGTCACCATGCGGTTGCAAGTCGACGACAGGAGAAACCGTCGGGGTGGCGGGCAAAACCGCCATCGGCTCGAGCTTTGGCTCGACTCGCAAATCGCTTGGCCCTTTGGTGAACCGCCCCAGCATATCGCGTTATACTCCCCCGTAAAATCCGTCGCCACGGAAACTAAACGTTAACCACGCAGGGCACAAGCGCCAGCCACGCACCATGCAATTTAATACTTCAGACATAGTTAAGATCAAGCATCAGAAAACGCGACGTTTATTTGGTCAGCGGCGCTGTCCTAGTGGAACACGAGCACTCGCCTTTCAATGCCAAGTGCTTTTTTGTCACGAAGGCGCCATGGAACCCACGCAAGCCCTTAGATATAAAGGAATATGCGCTGCCGCTAATGCTGCCCTACTTCTGCCATACCCACGGCCAAATTGTGAACGAATGGTTAAGATGGGTTGAAAAACGAGCCGAATCAATGTTTTGGTCCGCCTGAGATCGGCAATATTCTTGCCAGATCATGTATAGGAAAGTTAAGAAACCCTTAATCCCGTTTGACTCTGATTTTGGTCGGGACTTAGATCGAGACGACGGGGGATGCTTGGGTATGGATTTCATCCTTGGCTCGTCTCGTCGGGTTCGAAACCTCCAAAGGGAGAAATTGGCATGAAGAAGCTCATGACGATGACCCGGCAGTTCCGCGACGACGAAAACGGCGCTGCCATGGTCGAATATACTATCTTGCTCGGCATCATCACTGTCGCAGTGATCGCCACAATCGTTCTAGTCGGCACATGGATCAGCGGCAGGTGGACGGCGCTCAACGCAGCGCTTCCGTGATTTCGAATTGGAGCTGGCCCAGGCCGTAAAAGCTTGAGCCAGTTCCTCTGACCAGAAGATCGATCGACCTCTTGGCACGATTTTAGTCGGTCGCCAGCCAGGCGCTCGATACGAGGGGACGGGATGCTTGGGTATGGATTTCATCCTTAGCTCGTCTCGTCGGGTTCGAAACCTCCAAAGGGAGAAATTGGCATGAAGAAGCTCATGACGATGACCCGGCAGTTCCGCGACGACGAACACGGCGCTGCCATGGTCGAATATACCATCCTGCTCGGCATCATCACCGTAGCCGTGATCGCCACAATCGTTCTTGTCGGCACATGGATCAGCGGTCAGTGGACGACGCTGCAGGCGGCGTTGCCGTGAGACCTTGGTAATCTCATCGACGTCGGACTTTTTCCGACGTCGATGAACTAAGATGAACCCATTCGGGCGGGGGAAGAAGTGCGCGCTAACACTGTTATTATGATTGTCCTCGCCGGCGTGTTCGGAGTGCTGGCGGTGGTGCTCGCCAATATCTGGCTGGCCAGCCAGCGCAGTGCGTTGGCGCGGACGGATGACGTCCAGCGCGATACGGTTGTGGTTGCCGCTGTACCTCTAAAGTTCGGCGACACGCTAACCGCCGATAAGCTGCGCGAAATCGCTTGGCCGTCAGGTGCGGTTCCGGCTGGCGCGTTCGGGACGACAAAAGATCTACTGGCCGGCGAAGGGACAAAGCAGGCGTTGCAGGCGATCGGCGTCAACGAGCCCGTCTTTGCCACCAAGATCACTGGCCCGGGCCAACGCGCCACACTTTCGGCGGTGCTCGGCGAAGGCATGAAAGCAGTTTCTATCAGGGTCAACGACGTGCTTGGCGTCGCCGGGTTTGTTTTCCCCGGCGACCGGGTCGATGTGCTGCTGACGCGCAAGGTGCGCACCACCCAGGGGACGGACCAGAGTTTCGTCGACGTGCTTCTACAGAGCATGAAGGTGCTCGCCGTCGACCAGGTCGCCGATGAAAGCACCGAGAACCCGACGGTCGTGAAGGCGGTAACGCTCGAGGTCAGCACCAAAGACGCCCAGAAGCTTACCTTGGCTGCCGATGCCGGCCAGCTGTCCCTAGCCCTTCGCCAGGCTGCCGCCAGCAAGGGCGAGACGACCGAACGCATTACGCTTTCAGATTTGACCGGTGATACGCCTGACGATGTCGCCGCCAGGCAGGCCGAACTCGCCAAGCAGGCAATAGCCGAGGCTGAGGCCGCAGCCGAGCGCAAGCGCGCGGACGACAAGATCAATGGGCTGACCCAGGCCGTGGAACGGGTGGGAAGCAGGCTCGACCTGTTGAGCAACGCAAAACCTGTTCCTGCAGTGGCCTCAGCACCCCAGGTGCAAGAAGTGGTTAAGGAAGTGATCAAATATGTGCAGCCAGAGCCGCCGGCGCGTGCGACGATCGGCGTCTTCAGGGGTGTGAAGCTTGAATCTTACGACGTGCCGCGACAAAAATAACGCTAGGGTATTGCCGAACGAATCGGCAAGGGGGGTAGTCTAGATGCGTATGTTCCGGGGACCACTGGCGGCTGCCGCGTTGGCCTGTTCGGTGATGCTATTGCCGATCGACCTTGCTGCTCATGCAGCCGACCGCAGGATCGATGTATCGAACCCCAGCGTCCACCGTATTTTCCTGCCCATGTCGCAGTCGGTGACGATCCAGGTTAACGCCACTCTGGGTGACATCGTCGTCGGCGACGAGAAGATCGCCGACGCCCAGCCAATGACCGACCGGACGCTCTATGTCATCGGCAAGAGCGCCGGCACCACCACCGTCAACCTCTTTTCAGAAGACAAGCGCTCGCTTGGCGTGATCCAGATCGAGGTCGGCGTCGACGTGAGCGACATGGCGCAGGCGATCCGGCAGGTGGCGCCCAGGTCGCGCATCGATATCGGCTCGATCAACGGCAAGATCAGGCTTGGCGGCCATGTCAAGGACGGCGCCACGCTGGCGGCGATCATGCAGGTCGCCCAGCAATATGGCCCCGACGCGATCATAAACGCGGTGACGGTCGACGACAGCCAGCAGGTGAACCTCGAAGTGCGGGTGCTGGAGGCCAAGCGCAATGCCGGCCGCGATCTTGGCGTCTCAATCAGGAGCACCAACGGCAGCGGCACGACCCGCACCGGAACGGGCATAGCCGCCGTCGACGAAGACAATGTGGTGCTGGGCCCGGGGGACCTGGTCAGCGGCATCCTGTCGAACACCAACCCGTTCGGGGCGCTGATCGCCCGCGTCATCGACAGCAACATCAAGGTCGACGTGATCATCGAGGCCCTTGAAGCCAAGGGCGTGGTGCGCACCCTTGCCGAACCCAACCTCACCACTCTTTCCGGTGAAGTCGCCAGCTTCAATGCCGGCGGCGAAGTACCTATCCGCGTCGACGACGGTGATGGCGAGATCAGTATCGAATACAAGCAGTTCGGCGTCAATCTGCTGTTCACGCCGATCGTTCTCAACGACGACAAGATCAACATCAGGCTGGCGCCGGAAGTCAGCGACCTCACCGGTTTCACCGTCGCCGGAGACCCGATCTTCACCAACCGCAAGCTGTCTACCGTCGTCGAATTGCGCGACGGCCAGAGCTTCGCGGTCGGCGGGCTTTTGTCCAGCAAGAACACCAAGACCCAGAGGCAGGTGCCTTGGCTCGGCCAGGTGCCGATCGTCGGGGCGCTGTTCCGGAATTCGAGCAACCAGAAGGAAGAGACCGAACTGGTCGTGATCGTGACGCCGCGTATCGTGCGCCCGGTAAAGCCCGGCGAACAACTGGCGACGCCGTTCGACAAGACGCGGCCAGCCAACGACCCGGAGCTCTTCATCCTCGGTCAGCTCGAAGTGACCAAGGACATGGTTCGCAAATATGAACTCGGCCAAGGCGTGGTCGGCCCCTATGGCCACATGCTCGACCTGAAATCCAAGGACAAGATGATCTATGTCAAGAAATAGCGCGTTGATCATCCTCCTGTGTGCCGCCCCGCTGACTGGCTGCGCCGATTATCTTAACCGCTACGATACGATGACGCTGGCATCGGGCGACACGCAGAAATACAACTCGCTGCTGCAGACGGTCGATCCGCTCAATCCGGCGTCGAAGAACACGGCCATCGAAGGCGACGGTGTGCGCGCTGCCGCTGTTGCCCAGAGTTACAAATTTCCACCGCCGCCACCGCCACCACCGGCCATAACGGTCAATGTCGGCGACACCGCGGACTAAACAGAAGGGTGCGGGTTCAACGTCAGGCAAAGCGACTGGCGTTAGGGGAGCTAAGAGTAAGGCCATGCTGCGGATTGTTCGCGCGTTCTGGCACGATCAGAGGGGAATAGCGCTGATATTGGTCAGCATCATGCTGCCGGCGATCATCGGCTTTTCCCTGCTGGCGATCGATATGAGCCGGGTCAACAACCTCCACAACGATCTTCAGAAGGGGGCTGATGCGTTTGCCCTGGCAGGCGCGGCTGAACTGGATGGGACGTCGGGCGCTATCACCCGTGCTGATAGGGCGATCGCTACGCTGGTACGCAATCGATACACCTTCTCGACCTCCGGCCCGCCTCAAACGCTAGCTGCCGGCGGAGTAACGCGTCGCTATCTTCGCTCGTTGCCGGCCACCGACAATCTCCCGATCGTGGCGGCCAATGTGATCACCGACGAACTGAACGACGCCAGACTTGCCCGCTTTGTGGAAGTCACGGTAACCCCGGTCGGATTTGCCGCGATCTTTCCGGCTTCCTTCTTGTCATCCGGCGCCAGCAACAGTTTCAATGTCGGGGCAGTCGCCGTGGCGGGCTTCACCTCCGGCGTCTGCGATTTTACGCCGGTCTTCATGTGCAACCCCTATGAGATGGTGAACGGGACCAATGCGGCTGGCGGGTACACACTTGAGCAGGCTGTTTCCAATCCGGCTGTCCATCGTCGGTTGATCGAACTGCGGAAAGTTGGAAATGGGGCTGCTGCTGGTCCAGGTAATTTCGGCTTCCTCGAGCCCCCGGCAGATGTGGGGAACGGCGCTCAAGCCCTCGCCCAGACGATCGCGACATCAAGGCCGATTGGCTGCTATAACTCCGCGAACGTTACCACGAAGACAGGTCAGAACGCCGGCCCGGTACAAGACGCCTTCAATGTTCGTTTCGGGATTGGAGCCAACGGTAACCACTTCGATAGTGCTGAATACGGTCCGGCCGCCAATGTCCGAAAAGGGGCGATACAGACCACAGGTAGCGTCAATCAATGCGCTGCCATGAACCAGCTTTCGTTCACCGAAGCTGGAACAATGGGCCTTCCGCGCGATGCGACAACGCCGTATCAGGGCGGCAGGATGGGCGACGGAGATTGGAATTTTTCCGGCTATTGGAGCACCAACTTCGGTTCCGCCTCCTATCCATCGTCATGGGATACAACCAAGCCGACGCGCTATGAGGTCTACCGTTACGAGATATCGGCCGGGTTGGTGGGCACCGCGTCGACAGGTGGAGAGATCGGAACCCCGTCGGCAGCTTGCCAACCGCCCGTCACCTCAGTTGATCGTCGGTTGATTTATGGTGCGATCCTGAACTGCACTGCACTCGAAGCTGCGGGCAACGGCCTGTCCGGCCACAGCACCAATCTGCCGGTCGAAGCCTTCGGCAGCTTCTTCCTCACTGAACCGGTTGCGTCACCATCGGATGATGCGTCGGTGATGGTTGAACTTGTCGACATTACCGGTCGCGGCGGCCAGGGCACCCTCGACAATTTCCTTCGCGACGAAGCCCAGCTTTATCGGTGATGGCGATGATCCGAACGCTATGCCGCCACCTCGACAGATTTCGACGCGACAGCCGTGGTGCGGTGCTCGTCGAAATGACGCTGATCACGCCGCTGATGCTGATCCTGTCGGCGGGCGTGTTCGAGTTCGGCAATCTGATCCATAACAAGCTGCTGATGGAGGCCGGCCTGTCGGACGCGGCACGCTTTGCCGCGCGCTGCAACAGCCAGTTGTACACCCAGGCCGGGCTGGCGGCGATCAACTGCGCGGATATCGCCACCAACATCGCTGTGTTCGGCAAGGCGGCGGTAACAGTGACAGACGTTCCGCGCGTCAGCGGCTGGCAGACATCGGATGTTACGGTGACCATCGCCGCCCCCGCTTCCTGTCGCCCCGCCGTCGTCAATGGCGTCACCCAATATCGCTCCACCACGGCACAAGTCTGCATCGTCCGAGCGGCCGGCAACTATCCATATACCGGCGTCGGCATGCTGTCGTTCATCGGAATCGGTCCGATCACGCTGACCGGCTCTCACGAGGAGCGGTTGATCCGATTCTGATCATGATCAAGCGTTTTGCGAAATCGGAAGACGGCGCGGCGATGGTAGAAATGACCATCGTGGCGACGCTGCTGTTTGCCCTTGTTCTCGGTTTCGTCGATTTCGGCCATGCCTTCTATCAATGGAACGCCGCCACCAAGGCCGTCCAGTTAGGCGCGCGCCTGGCGTCTATTTCCGATCCGGTTGCCACCGCGCTAGCTACAGCCGCACCGACGACGACACCGGGCGCGCCGGTGGTGGCCGCCGCTTATGGACCCTTCGTCTGCGCATATACCGCCGGCACAGGGGCTTGCAGCAATGGCGGCACATTCAATGCTGCCAATTTCAGTCGCATCTTCCGCGGCGATACGGCAGTCACTAATGACGACGCCTGTCCCGCGTTGGCGACAGACCAGCGGCCGGGTATGTGTCATTTCTTTCCTGGCCTGCGGCGCGACAATGTCGTCATCGCCTATTCCGCCACCGGCCTGGGCTACCAGACTCGGTTCGGCGGACCGGTGCCGACAATCACCGTCAGCCTTCAGAACCGGACCTTCCAGTTCTTCTTTTTGCAAGGGCTGATGGGGTTTGCGGACATCACCATGCCCTCCATGCTCAGCACCGTCACGGGCGAAGACCTGAAGAGTACCGCGTCATGAATGCCATCAACACCAAGGTTCTGCCGACCAAACGAAAGCAAGTGGCCCTATTCTCGTCGGATCCACAGTTCAAGCGCGAGGTGGCGACGCGGCTCGACGCGCTGGCCATTTACGATGTCAGGATTTCCGAGACGGCTGACTTCCTCAACGGCCCGCCCCCCGAGACGCGCCCGGGCATCGTCATCCTCGACCTTGGCCATGGCGAGTTGCTCGGCCAGCCCGGAATAGTCGCGGCGCGCGCCTTGTGGACGACGGTGCCGCTGATCGCGGTCTCCGACGAATTGACCTCCGAACAGACGCGCATCCTGGTTCGCATGAACGCCTCGGATTGGCTGCACAAGCCGCTCGATGCCAAGGAACTGCTGAACGCGGTCACCTTCCACGACACCGGCAACCAGGGCACCAAGAGCCGCATCATCACTTTCATCAGCGCCAGCGGCGGCGCCGGCGCCACGACGCTCGCTCTGTCGGCGGCGGAATTCCTGGCGTCGAAATCCACCGAACGTGCAGCTTCGACCTGCCTCGTCGACCTCGATTTCCAGAGCGCCAATTGCGGCGCCTATCTCAACCTGTTCAACCAGTTCGACGTGGCCGGCATCATCGGCCAGCCGGAAAGGCTCGATGTCGAACTGATGGACGTCATCAAGCTCTCTCGCCCGTCCGGCCTGACCCTCTATTCATTCGAGAGGCCGCAACTGCCGTTTGAGCCGCAGGGCGCCGATTTCGTGTTCCGGCTGCTGGACCTCGTCGCCTACCGGTTCGACGACATCATCATCGACCTGCCGAATATCGAAACCCCCTGGCAGAATTCCGTGCTTTCGACGAGCGACGAGATCTTCATCGTCTTCGAGCTCAACGTCGCCTCGCTGCGGCAAGGCAAGCGGCTCTACACGAAGATCCGCGAACTGCGCGGCAATTCGGTGAGCATCACCCTGGTCGCCAACAAGCATAAGCGCAAATGGTTCGGCAACCACTTTTCGCGCAGCGAACTCGAGAAGATATTCAAGGCGCCGCACATCAAGTCGGTCGGCCTCGACAATGCGCTGCTCACCGACGCGCTGAACCGGGCCATCCTGCCTTCCGAAGTGGACGGGCGGGCGCGCTTCAACAAGGACCTGAAGCGGATGTTCAAAGAGCGGCTCGATGACGCTGCACGGTAGATATCGCATCGTCCCGAGGCTTGCCGGCGCCTGCATCATCGGCCTGGCCTTGGGGATGCCGGTCTGGGAATTCGCCCATGCCCGATCTGCGTTGTCGGACCGGCCGCCGCTGCCGGCAATGGGCCCCAGCCTGCGCAAGGCGGTTGCTCTCCAAACCGCGGAACGGGTCGGCACGATCATCATCCGCAAGGACGAGAAGGCGCTTTATCTAGTCACCCGGCAGGGCCAGGCGCTGCGCTACCAGATCAGCGTCGGACGCGACGGCTTTGGTTGGACCGGCATCGTCAAGGTCGGAGCGAAAACGGCATGGCCGGAATGGCGCCCGCCCCGCGAAATGCGCGCCCGCCAGCCGGAGCTGCCGGAAATGGTGCCCGCCGGTCCCTACAATCCGCTCGGCGCCAGGGCACTCTATCTGCTGCGGGACGGGCGCGACACGCTCTACCGCATCCACGGCACCAACGATCCCAAGGGCATCGGCTTCGACGGAACATCGGGATGTTTCCGTCTTACCAACACCGATGTGATCGATCTTTTCAAGCGCGTCTCGATCGGCGCAAAGGTGGTGGTCCAATGACGATGATCAGCGACCCGGATATACCGGCAATCGACATTGGGCCGGCAACCCACACGGAAGAGCAAGCTGCAGTTGGGAAACCGAGCAATGCAAGGATGCTCGGCGTTGTCGCCGTCGGCGCCTTGCTGATCACGGCGGTGAACATAGCGGCCGCGGTCTATTTCTACCGCGGCATCAACGATCTGCGCCTTGTCGAACGGCGGCTGGAACAGCTCGGATCATTCGAGCAACGGATCGCGGCCCGGCTCGATACGGTCAACAACGGCTTCCAAAGCCGGTTTGAAAAACTGGACAGTCAACTGCAGGGCAGCTTCAACGAAGTCAAAGGCAGCATTGCCCGGCTTGAACAGGAGCTGCCCCTGGACAGTGACGACGACATGTCGAGCATCGCGGAGCCTTCCGTGATCACGACCAGCACCATGGCGGAAACAGCCACCGATCTCGAAGAAGCGACCGAACCCAGTATCGTCGAAGCGCCGCGCCCACCCAAAAAGAGGATCGCGGCGCCGCCCCCTCCCCCAAACGCCTCCTACCAGCGCATCGTGCAGCCTGACGGCAAGGTCCATTACAAGAAAATCAACTAGTTCCTCTGCACGGAGGATTTGGTTCTTAGCCTGAAAGCGACCGTGGACGGTCGCTGTAGGCCGGCCTTCAGCCGCGTTCTCTGACGCTGGCGATTAGCCGTAAGCCCCCGCGCCTTCGTCATCCTAGGGCGAAGCAAGGAGCGAAGCGACGCCGCGCAGACACTGGATCCATGCCGTTACCTCTGCCGAACAATGCAACGGCTCAGAACGGCGCTTGTATCCGCAACTGCGCTCGTTACCCTTCAGCCATGACCGGCTATGCCTATATGACCGCGAGCCAGAAGCGCGGCACGATCTACATCGGCGTCACCAATGATCTCGGCCGCCGCATGCCGGAGCACAAATCCGGCCAAGGCTCGCGCTTCACCAGCCGCTACGGCGTGCAGCGGCTGGTCTGGTACGAGGAACATTTCGACATTCGCGACGCCATCCAGCGCGAGAAGTCGCTGAAGCGCTGGCCGCGCCAATGGAAGATCGAGCTGATCGAGAAGACCAATCCAGAGTGGTTCGAGCTTTTTCGCGGAACGGGGTGGTAGGGTTCGGTTCTGGGCCGCTGCATTCTTCGGCTGATGTCACGGAATGGATCCCAGGGTCTGCGCCGCGTCGCTTCGCTCCTTGCTCCGCCCTAGGATGACGAAGTGGAGGGAAGGTTCGGCTAATCGAGAAGGCACCGGCGTGCCCCGGGTCCTACAAATCCCGCTGCAGAGCAATAAGCCGTACGGCGACCGCCCGGGAACGCTGTCGCGCTTCGCTGAGAAACGCAACATGACAGTAGGCGCAGGCCGCAGTGCCCAGAAGCAGCACCAGGCTGTTCTGCCAGGTGAAGTCGAGCATCAGCGAGAATGGATGGCCGCTCGGCGCGGTGAATGCCGCGATCGTGCTCGCTGTTTCAGAATGGCTGCTGGAAGCCATCATCAACCCGGCGAAAAGCAAAGCGGCGTGGTTGGCAAGGAAGAAGAACGCGGCCGATTTTCGCGTCCGGCAAGCCATCCAGCAGAGGATCGATGCGGCGGTCAGGATGGCGGCATCAAGGACCATTGAACCGCTGAGATAAAGGTCGACCTGCTGCCAGAACATCGTCGCCAAAGGGCGCAGTTCAAGCCAGATCCGCCACAGGGCGGGGCTGGCCGGATAGCTTCCGAGCAGGAACGTCGCTGCCCGCTCCCCTGCCAGAATGAGAAGAATGAGAGCCGGAAAGGCAAAAAGCAGTAGCGACTTGCGCGTCATGTTCCCTCGCCAATCGATAAGCAGAATAGGCTGCAAAGATTGCGCGAAGCTTAAGGAAGGCGGCGAACAGCATTGATCACAGGCGCAGGCGCAGCCCACAACCGTGGCGAGCCGCCCGTTTATGTGCCATTTTTGCTACATCCCCGAAACTTTATGGCCCAGACCCTATTTAAAGCCGGTGCTAAATCAATAAACACTCACGTATTCGAAGAATTTATCGGATAACTTGTCAAAGCTTCGGTGAGAAGGCTTGGCCGTACAAAAAGCACCAGGCAAGAAGCGTGGGTGGGGTAGACCATGAATACGACAATCAAAGTGGCCATTGGCAAGCGCCTTGGCCTGCTCTTCACATTTTCGATGCTGGCTTGCGGGAGCGCTAGTGCCCTCACGCTCAAGGAAGCGATGGCCGTAGCCGTCGAGTCCAATCCGGAGATCGGCCAAGCGATCGAAAACCGCGAAGCAATCGAATTCGAACTGCGTCAAGCGAAAGGGCTCTATCTTCCCAGCATCGATCTCGAGGCATCTGCGGGAGCCCGTCGCCTCGACAATTCGTCCCGACGAGCGCTCTCCACAGAGGATGACGCGCTCTATCCGGCGGAAGCGGGTGTCGTGATATCGCAAACGCTCTATGACAGTGGAGCACGACGGGCCGAACTGAACCATCAGGCGTCGCGGGTCGATGGGGCTTCTTTCAGGGTACTGGAGCGATCTGAATTCATCGGGCTCTCCGTCGTTCAGGATTATCTTGAATACATGCTGCAGGCCTCGATCGTTTCAGAGGCGAAAAAGAACCTGGGCTTCCATCAGGGGATTCTCGGCGATATCCGGCAAGGCATCGCGGGTGGTGCGTTGAACGAGGCCGATCGGCAACAGGCCGAGGAGCGCCTCTTCGCCGCCAAGGCACGCATGCAGGAAGCCACCGAAGAGCTGGAACAGGCCAAAATACGGTTCTTCAAGACCGTCGGCAAGCCGCTGACGAACGCCTCAAGGCCAGGGAGTGTTGGCGGCGCGCTGCCAAGGTCGCTTGATGAGGCGCTGGGACTGGCGCGCGAGAACAATCCGCGCGTTCACATGGCCAGCAGCGATATAGATGCCGCTGCTTCACTGGTGGATGCAGCCCGGGCCAAATTCGGACCCGCTATCGTTGCGGAAGGCCGTGCGCGGGCCGGATATGATATTGATGGCGACGACGGCGACGCCAGCGACCTGCAAGCGCGGCTCGTGCTGCGCTGGAACCTCTATCGCGGAGGTATCGACAAGGCCAACGAACAAGAACAGATCCGCCGCACCAGCGAACAGCGACTTGGATTGCATCAGGTCCTGCGTGAAATCGAGGAAGCCATCCGCACCTCGTGGGATCGCCGCTTCCGGCAAGCCGAACTTGCAAAGACGTTGAGACAGCAAGCCTCCGCAAGCGAAAGGCTCGTCGCCTCCTATCGCGAACAATTCAAGGTCGGACAGCGTTCGCTGCTCGACGTGCTTGATGCGCAAAATACGCGGTTCAACACAGCAACGCTGGCGGATACTGCCTCCTACGCATCGCTGTTCGCCGAGTATCGGCTGTTGGCGGCGACCGGGCAGCTGCTGAAAACGATGAACCTTCAGCCGGCAAAACAGGCGGCGGCTTATGCCAGGACCGAGTTTGCAACGCCGGAGACTGCTGACACCGAAACCTATGCGCGCACCCCGTCGGAACAGAAAAATGATCTGCCTTTCGACATCCTCGCCCCGGTCAGGAAGAAATAGCTCGGTTTAAGGATCGATCGAGAGTCCTTGCGGGCAGATCGTGAACCAGCAACCAAACATCCTCTCCCCCAAAGAGGCATTCAAGGCCTGCTTTTCGGCTGTTGCCGGATATCTCGGCAGGCCGAGCGCCGAAACGGTCCTGTTCGCCGGGGTTCCGCTTTCAGAGACGCGGATAGAGGTGGATGACATCAGGCATCTTGCCGAACGCATCGGTCTAGAGGTCCAGGAATTCAGCCACCGGGATTTTCTGCGCGGTCGTGTCGATCTTCCTGCCATTCTCTTTCGCGTCAGCCAGTTGCCTGTTGCCCTGCTGGCGGAGATGCAAGACGGCGCATATACGACCGCCCCGCAGGAAGATGGCCGCACGATCATCGCCAAATCCGAGCTTGCCGCCAGTGTCATCAGTGGCGGCGTTTCCTTTTCGATAACCTATGCCAATGCCACCGAAGGAATGAAGGTCGGTTCCGCGGCGAAGATAGAAAGGCGTCACTGGCTGACGGGAACGATGGGCGCCTTCTGGCGCACCTATTCGAAAGTGGTCCTGTCGGCGATATTCATCAATCTGCTGGCGATCGCCTCGCCGATCTTCACCATGAACGTCTACGACAGAATCCTGCCGAACAAGGCAACTTCAACGCTGTGGGTTCTGGCAATCGGCATCGGCGCCGTCATTTTGTTCGATCTGCTTTTGAAGACCGCCAGGGCGTCTCTCATCGACTATGCCGGGCGCAAAGCAGATCTGCGAATATCATATCTTCTGTTCGAAAAAGTCCTCAACTCGTCTCTGTCAGCGCGCCCTGGCTCGACCGGTGAATACGCAAATCGCGTGACTCAATATGAATTCGTGAGGGAGTTCTTCACCTCCAACACCATCAGCGTCTTCATCGATACGGCTTTTGTGTTCGTCTTTCTTCTGGTCATCTATGCGATAGGCGGCTGGCTGGTGGTCATACCGGCATTGGCCTTCGTGGCGTCGGTCATCGTCGGGCTGATCACGCAGCGACGTATCGGCAAGCGAGTCGCCGCCTCGATGAACGAGGCTTCTCAGCGCCAGGCCTTGCTGGTCGAATCCATTTCGACGCTGGAGACGATCAAATCGCTGCGGGCCGAAGCGTATTTGCTGCGGAGATGGGGCGAGCACTCCAAGAACGCTGCCAACACGTCGGAAAAGATCAAGCAGCTTTCGGCCGCCGCCGGCAACATCACCCAGGCCATACAGCAGCTTGTGACCGTCGCCCTGGTCGTAGCCGGCGCCTATGCCTTCTCGGAAGGTCATATTTCTACGGGAGCAATAATAGGCACGGTCATGCTGGCGAGCCGCGCGGTGGCTCCGCTTGGCCAGATCGCCATCACGCTTTCGAGACTGCGGCAAGCCATGCTCTCGTTGAGAATCATCAATTCGATCATGGCTCAACCGGAAGACCGGCCGGACACGGTGGGCTTCGTCAATCGCCCCATCCGCAACGGTGCGATGGTGTTCAGGAATGTCGGGTTCGTCTATCCCGGATCGGAAAACGAGGTTCTGACCGGCCTCAATTTTTCGGTGAAACCGGGAGAACGGATCGGCATCATCGGCCGTATAGGGTCCGGCAAGACAACGATGGGTCGCCTGATCGGCAGGCTTTTCCTTCCGACCTCGGGAGAGCTTTTGCTCGACGGCATCGACATCCGCCAATACCACCCGTCGGAGGTTCGCGCTGCGGTAGGAATCGTCGCCCAGGCCGGCGATCTGTTTTCAGGCACCATCAAGGAAAATCTCCTGATGGCGTGCCCCGAAGCGACCGATGAGGAAATCATCGACGCCGCAAAGGCCGCCGGTGTCGACGAGTTCGTCTCTCGCCACCCGCGCGGCTATGACATGAATGTCGGCGAGCGGGGTACCAATCTCTCGGGGGGGCAGCGACAGACGGTGGCAATTGCGCGCCTGCTGCTGACCAAGCCGAAAATCGTCTTCCTGGACGAGCCGTCAGGCTCAATGGATCTCGCCTCGGAAAGACAGTTGATCAAACAGCTCAAAGTGGCCTTCGATGAAAACACGACGCTGATCGTGTCAACCCACCGCTACAGCATGCTTGAGCTGGCGGATCGGCTTATCGTTGTCGAACAAGGCAGGATAGTTGCAGACGGACCAAAGGAACAAGTCGTAAAGGCACTGCAGAAAAGTGGCTGATCAAAATAGATTATATTGAACGAGTTCAATATAATGGGGCGTGGGGAAATGCTTGCCAGAGAAGACCGTCCGCCGCTTTTCGCGTCGGCATCCATATTCATCATAGGAGCGCTCTTCGTCGTTTTCGTTGCTTGGGCAGCTTTTGCCGAAGTCGATGAAATCGCACGCGGCGACGGCAAGGTCATCCCGGCGTCCAAGACCCAAATCATCCAGGCCAGCGAAGCCGGCGTCGTCCAGGAAATCGCCGTCAAGATTGGGCAGGTCGTCAGGAAAAACGACCTGATCATTCGGCTCGACAACACGCTGAATACGTCCAGCCTTGGCGAGCAGCAGGCCAAGTCACGCGCGCTTGAAGTGCGGATCGCAAGGCTCAAATACGAACAAAGCGGCAATCTCACAGGGCCTTTTCTGTGCCCGACTGACATTCAGTCGATCGCTCCGCAAATCTGCGAGAATGAACAAAAGCTTCTCACAGCCCGGCGCGAAAACTTCGACAATAAATTGTCCGTTCTCAAATCGCGCCTCGACCAGCGCGAGAAGGAACTGGACGAAGCAGCCGCCAATTCCGACCGCCTGACAAGGAACCTAGCCGTTAGTGACCAAGAGGCAAAACTGGTTGGATCAATGGTCAAAAAGGGGCTGATGGCCAGGACAGAGCAAATCCGGGTTGAACGGGAGCAGACTGAACTCAACGGTCAGCTGAACCTGTCCGGCGAGACAGTCAAGAAGATCAGGTCAACGATCACTGAAGCTCAACTCCAGGTTGATGAGCTCGGCCTCCAGCTGCAGCAGGAAGCACTGGATGAACTGACGCAGGCGCTGGCCGAGCTTTCGGTCGTGGACGAAACCATTCGTGGGGCCACTGACAAGGTAGCGCGCACCGATATCCGTTCGCCGGTGGACGGCATCGTCAACACACTGGAGCTAAACACGGTTGGCGCCTTCGTCCAGCCTGGCTCGGTCGTGGCAGGCATCGTGCCCACCTCCGAAACCTTGCTGGTCGAAGCGCGCGTCTCGCCACGCGATGTCGCTTTCATTCGTCCCGACCAGGAGGCGCTGATAAAAGTCACCGCTTACGACTTCTCGATCTTCGGCGGCATCGAAGGCAAGGTCTCCAACATCACCGCCGACAGCTTGGTCGACGAGAAAACGGGTGAGCCCTTTTACCAGGTGCGTGTCGCGACGGACAAGTCGACCCTCGAACGGGACGGCAAGGCCTATTCGATCATCCCCGGCATGATCTGTTCAGTCGACATCAAGACAGGACGCAAGACGATCCTCAGTTACCTTTTGAAGCCGATCAACAAGGCGCGTCAGGAGGCGATGAGTGAGCGGTAGCGCCAACTCTCCTCCCAGCACCCATGATCGGTTGCTTCTGCCGATCACCAGAGAGGATTTCGGGCTGGAGTTCCGGGTTGTCGCGCGTGGCGGCATACGCCGCGGCATTCGTCTGGAAAAGGCTTTCTGGATGTCGCTGAAGCAGATGGCTGAAAACAGGAAATGCACGATCGGCATGCTGATCGACGAGATCGCCAAAAATCAAACCAAGACTGGTAATCTGACGTCGGCGATACGGGTGGCCTGCATACTCGGGCTGGCGGATGAAAACCTGATCCTGCGAAAGCTTGCATCGATCAGAACGATCAATGCCATATTGGTTGCCTGCCCCTCGCCCGCTTTTGCCTTGGCGTCATCGAAGAAGATCCTGACTTTCAATGCTCCGTTCCAGCAACTGGTCAAGCGTCAGTTGCCGACCGGACCAAACAATGATGCACGACAAGATCTCAAGCTGGCGCTGGATCTCAATGTCGCCGACATTTTTGCCCGACTCGATGCCAATGGCGAAGTTCCGATCGCCAGCGGCTTCGTCATCGGCGCCGGCGAACGTCGGTATCGGGGTCAATTGAATGCAGTGCGGGCGCCCGTACCCGAACCGGAGCTGCTGATGGCGTTCGTCAACGGCTAATGCATGTCGCGCAAAAGCTTGCCCTCGGGCTTGACCCTGGGCTTGATCCTAGGGTGCGCAGCGGTTTTGCTATATGGATAAAAACAAGAACTTAAAGCGCGTCGCATGAATCCGTTCAAATGCAACGCGCTTTAGAGCTGCCGCTCCGGGCAAGTGCAGCTCAATCCTGACGTGCTTCGCGTCATTTTCACAGGGACATATCCGGCTCCGAACCTTCGCCAGGAGCAACCGTTGCGAAAGCGCCCTTGATGTCGGCTATTTGCGCGCCCCCTGGTTTTGCGCCATGGATCCACGCCCGGTCAGTGCTGAAGGAATACAGCGGCAGATAATCAGGGAGTTCGCTGTCTTTCAAAACAGTGTTGTTGAGACTGTCGAGGATGAATGTGCCGCTGTCCGTACTCACCGACAGTACGGCATGAAAGAATTTTCTGCGGCGATCCTGGAGAACAACAAGCGACATGCTCTGCGCCGGGATACCGGCCCGCAGCAGAGCCGCCATCTTGAGGATGGCAAAATCCTCACAGTCGCCAGCCCGCCGCTCGAGGATTTCCGAAGGCTTCGCCCAATAGTCGAGCCTGCTGTAAACTGCACTGTCTTTCTTGTAGGCAATCGCGCGGTTTATGCTGCTGTTGACGAAGGACAGCTTGTCGCTGAACCCCCGGTCTTTGACCGCGTTAACGATCTCGGCAAAAGCAGCGCTCTTGCGCTCGCACGCACTGTTCGCAAAGCAGCCGGCGATGGCCCTGTAGACAGGTGCCCAGCGCGCCGAGACGGGAGAGTTGCGCATCGACAAGGCAACCGATCCGAACACACCGGGGATTATCGCCGCCGTCTGCACAGGATCTATGCCGGCATCGCCTCGCGACGTCGAATGAGCCTCCCCGTAATCAGCAACGGCTGGCCCGTAGCTGCCGGGAAACATATCTGTGCGGTAAGCTTCAGCAGGCCGCCAAGGCTGAAATCTCGCCAGCGAAACGCCGCCGAGGCATGGCGGCGCCTGCAACTTTTCCAGCTGCTCACCGGCCGCAGCGACATCCGCCACAATGGCATTCGCGAGTGCTGGCTGCGACAGGCCGACAAGGCCGACCGCCAGCAAGAGCATTTTGAGCCCGGTTGCCAGGCCAGCCTTTTCTTTTTTCATAACGCCCACCTTTGACTGTGGACGCTACCAATCTTGTCTCAAATTATTGGAAAGGAAGGTGGATAACTTTGTCGCAAAGGGCTACTTCTATTTTGTATAAACTTTTATATATATTTATACTTATCTTTCGCGTCATTGTCGTAAGGATTGTCAGCAAATTGCTCTGCTGCGGCAACATATATAGGGTTATATAAATATGATTTACCATGCGTAAAAAATAGTGGCAAATGCATATTAGGATATATGGAATAGATTACCAGACTGTTGCAAAGCCGAGGTTACCGCTGTCTCTTCCAGAGAAATACCGGAGGGGTTTCAGCTATGGCGACCATTATCGAATTGGACAGTGTTTCAGGTTCCTCGGACGAACATTCTGCTTCCAATGAACACAGCGGCCTGGCATCGGCGGCAGGTATCCAGGTCGCGCAAGCAGCCTCGACCGAGCAACCGGCAGCAGCCGAGCCGGTGCCGGCGGATGTGGGCAACGGCGCAGCAGTGCAAACGGAAGCGCCGGCAGCGGCCAATGCACCAGCGGCTGCGGCGCCGCATGAATATGTGGCCGACGCCAGCAACACCGTGAGATTTCCGGCCAACGTCGCCATCGACAATATCCGAGTCGACGGCCGCCACCTTCTGCTCGAACAACCAGACGGCTCGGTGGTCGTCATCAAGGACGGTGCCCTGAACGTGCCGACCTTTATTCTCGGCGACATTGAGGTGCCGCGCGTCGCCTTGCTGGCGGCGCTTGAAGCAAGCCATGTCGACATTGCCTTCGGTGCCGACGGCTCGATCTCGGCGGGGCCGGGAAACGGGACGCCGGGCAGCGCCGGCGGAAACTTCGCGGTTCCAGTCGGTGGGATCGGCAATGGGTTCGATCTATCGGCATTGCTGCCGCCGACGGCCTTGCAGTTTGGCCGTTTGGAGCCGCGCGAACTGACGATTGGCGTCAGGGAGAAAGACTCCACCCCTTCGATTGATCCTGTAGCCTCGACCACGGTCTATGAGGCTGGCCTACCGGCACGCAGCGGCGAGTCACAAGGCTCGAACGAGCCTGCGACCTCGGAGACGACCTCTGGCACGATCGGCTTCACCTCGCCGGACGGCGTGTCGGAAGTCTCGCTCGGCGGCCATGTGCTGACCGGTGTGCCCCAGACCTTCACCGACGCGACCGGCTCGCTGACAGCGAGCTATGTCTATGATCCCGCGACCGGCCTCGGCACGATCAGCTATTCCTATACGCTCATCGACAACACCTCCGGCGACGCCACCAGCGTAAACCTCCCGGTCGCGGTGACGGACGCCGACGGCGATCCGGCAGCGCCAGGCAACCTGGCCATCAACATCGTCGACGACGCGCCGACGGCG